>JACCXE010000198.1 GCA_013697265.1 Actinomycetota bacterium
GCCTCGCGGCCCGCCTTGTAGTCGTCGACCATGCCGTGGCGGAACGTGGGCTCGGGCCGGTCGAAGGCCACGATCACGCCGTCGGGCTCGTGCTCCTTCACCACGTAGATCAGCATCGAGGTGAACCCGAACACCGCGTTGGTGACCTGGCCCGCGGCCGTGGCCATGTCGGTTGGTAACGCAAAGAAGGCCCGGTAGGCCAGCGAGTTGCCGTCGAGCAAAAGCAGGCGCGCCATTGGATGACGACGTTACGCCGTCGGTGTTACCTGTAGGTCCCTCGGACCCAGGTTCGCAGTTCCTGATTGCTCGCTTACGCTCGCCCCCCATGTCCGCCGAGGTCAACGCCTCCGACCACGCCCTTGCCGCCGAACTGGCCACCAGCGCGGGGCGCCTACTGCTCGAGTTGCGCCGGCGACTCGAAGAGGGTGATCCGCCCACGGCGGTGAAGGACGCGGGCGACGCCGCGTCTCATGCGTGGCTGGCGGGGCAGCTCGAGCAGCGCCGGCCTAACGACGCGGTGCTATCCGAAGAAGCCGCGGCTGACCCCGACCGGCTGACCGCCGACCGGCTCTGGATCATCGACCCGCTCGACGGCACCCGCGAGTTCGGAGAGGTCGGCCGGGTGGACTGGGCCGTGCACGTGGCCCTCATCGTCGGCGGCGAGGCGGTGTGTGGCGCAGTTGCGCTTCCGGGCATGAATACGACCCTCCACACCGGGGACGTGCCGGTGGTGCGGTCGAACGGCGGACGGGCACCGGTGGTAGTAGTGAGCCGTACCCGTCCCCCGACCGCGGCGCGAGCCGTGGTCGAGGCGCTCGGCGGCACGCGGCTGCCGATGGGGTCGGCCGGCGCCAAGGCGATGGCGGTGGTGCAGGGCGAGGCCGATGTGTACGTGCACACAGGCGGTCAGTACGAGTGGGACTCGGCGGCGCCCGTCGCCGTGGCCCTCGCCGCGGGCCTGCATTGTTCGCGGGTCGACGGTTCGCCGCTTCGCTACGGCAACGAGTCGACGTGGCTGCCCGATCTGGTGATCGTCCGACCGGAACTGGCCCAGGCGACGTTGGCGGCAATCGCGCCGTACGCCTAGCAGTAGCCTCGTGAGGTGACTGATGGGTTCCACCCACCGCTAGAGGAGTACCTCGAGGCGATTTGTGAACTCGAAGAAGAGAACATCCCGGTCATTCAGGCCCGCTTGGCCGAGCGGTTGGAACACACGCCGGCATCGGTGAGCGAGATGATCCATCGCCTGCGCGACGAAGGTTTCATCGAGATCACTGGCCGATCGATCACGCTCACCAGCGACGGACGCAAACGAGCCGAGAGCGTGGTGCGCAAGCACCGCTTGGCTGAGCGGTTACTTACCGACGTGATCGGACTGCCGTGGTCGCAGAGCCATCTCGAAGCGTGCCGGTGGGAGCACGTGATCTCCGACGAGGTGGAAGAGCGACTCGTCGTGTTGCTCGGTAACCCATCGACGTGTCCACACGGCAATCCGATTCCGGGCACCACGCCGGAGGCCGGCGACCAGCGCCCGCTGTCTGAGTGCGCAGTCGGCACCACGGCGCGTCTGACGCGGGTGACCGAACGCATCGAAATCGACACCGAAGCGCTCGCGTACCTCGACGCCGCCAACCTGCGCCCCGGCGCCGACGCCGAGATCACGGCCCGCGCCCCGGACGGCACCTTGACGATTGAAGTCGACGGTACGCCGGTGTCACTGGGCGCCGCTCTGACTTCGCAGATCTACGTCTCGGCCGAGTAGCCCTGGCGTGGAGCGCGTAACGCTCGACGATCACCGGTTGGCGCCCTTCACCGGCATGTACGCGGCCGACGAGCGCGGCGACGACCTGTGCATCATCGAGAGCCGACTCGCGGTCGAATCGTTGATCGACTCGCCGTATGAGGCCGTGTCGCTGCTGGTCGCGGAACGGCTCGTCGATTCACTGGCACCGCTGATCGACGCGTTTCCCGGCCTCGTGCTGGTTGCCTCGCAAGACGTCATCAACGCGACGGTCGGATTCAACATGCACCGTGGTGTGGCGGCGTGTGCCCGGCGCGGTGCGGCCCGGACGGTTGCCGACGTTGTAGCGACAAGTTCGCGGTTGGTCGTGACCGAAGGCGTGAGCGACCCAGAGAATCTCGGAGCGTTGTTCCGCAACGCGGCGGCCTTCGGCGTAGACGGAATGCTGCTCGACCCGACCACCTGTGACGCGCTGTCGCGGCGCACGATCCGCGTATCGCTCGGCCACGCGCTGCGCGTTCGGTTCGCGCGTGCGTCGCTGACCGACATCGTCGATGGGCTGGACGGCGTCACAACGATCGCGCTCACGCCCAACGCGACGACCGCGTTACGCGACGTGAACGCCGACCGCACCGCGTTGCTGGTCGGCAACGAGGGCAACGGGCTCACGGAAGCAGCGATGGCGATGGCCGACGTACGCGCCGCAATACCGATGGCGAAAGGCGTGGACTCGCTGAACGTGGCGACGGCGGCGGCCGTCGCCCTCGCCATGTTGGCGCAAGTTACGGAGTGAGTTCGCCGTCGATGACGGATTGCGCGATGACCTTCATGGTCGAGCGCTGCTGCATGGCCGTTTTCTGGATGAAGCTGAAGGCGTCGGCCTCGCGCATGGCGTGGTTGTCCATCAGCAGCCCCTTGGCCCGGTCGACCAGGCGGCGGGTTTCGAGCTGCTCTTCGAGGTTGGCAACTTCGCCTTCGAGGGCGCGCATCTCGCGGTGGCGGCCGAGCGCGACCTCGATCGCCGGAATCAGTTCGCTGCGCTGGAACGGCTTGACCACGTAGGCGAGCGCACCGGCGTCGCGGGCCTCTTCGATGAGGTTGCGCTGTGAGTACGCGGTGAGCACCAGCACCGCGGCCAACCGGTCGGCCGTGATCTCACGCGCCGCGCTCAGCCCGTCGAGCCCGGGCATACGCACGTCGAGGATGGCGAGGTCGGGTTTGAGGTCACGCACGAGGGCGACGGCTTCGTCACCCCGCCCGGTTTCGCCCACGACTTCGTAACCCTCTTCTTCAAGGGTCTCTTTGAGGTCGAGGCGGATGATGGCCTCGTCTTCTGCAATCACGACGCGGATTGGCACGAAACTCCTAGAGCGGGTCGGGAACGAGCCGATTGAGCAACTCGTCCTGTGATCGTTGCAAATCCTCGATGCGCTTGGCGAGTTCGTTGCGGCTCTTGTCCATGGCGTCGACGTGGCGCTGGGCGTCGCGGAACTCCCGGTCGGCATACCCATTCT
>JACCXE010000219.1 GCA_013697265.1 Actinomycetota bacterium
CGGTCAGTTCGCCGTCGGCGACGCCCCTCTAGGAGGCTGCTGGGTCGCTGGTGGCCGGGCCGTGATGGGCCATGCTGGCCGCGTGACCCCGAGCCGCAGCTGCCGTGTCGCCATCGCCGCCATCGCCGTCGCCGCCACCGCCGGGGGCGGCAAGGATTCGACGGAAGGGAAATCGGTGGAGGCGCCGGGGTCCCCGGTGGCGTGCACGCCACCGTCGAGCGTGGCGCCCGACGCCGTGCCCGCCTCCCTGGCCGCCGGATTACGTCCGGCTCCACCCGACATCGTGACGTCGGCCTCGTCGAGCAACGGCAACGTGGTGCTGGAAGCCTCGTCGTCGGCCAGCGTGAACGAGGTCTTCGAGCGCTACAAGTCCGCGCTGGTGGCCGCCGGATTCACGGTCGACGACGAGGACAACGAGGGCCGCGAAGCGGAGTTGTTCTTCTCGTCCGGCGGACGGAAGGGCAGTCTGCTCATTGCGCGCAGGAACTGCCCTCCCGGATCCACCGGCTACAAGTTGACGGTCCCGGCCCAATGACTAGGTCGCGGTGGCCGTGATCGTGTAGTTGAGCGTGGCCGAGCCCGAGTACACGTACACCCCGACGTACCAATAGTCGGCGGCCGGAGAGGCGATGGTGAACGACTCGGTGCTGGATCCCGTCCCCGTCTTCGCGTCGTAAGTGGTGGTGGTGGGCTTGGCCGCCCGGCGACCGAACAGGTCGAGATCCGGGTTGCAGCCGAGCAGACCGCACGACTGCGTGGCCTTGAGGTCGACCTTCAGCGACGACTTGCCGGTCGGCACCTGGAGCTTGAAGTACTGGAACGTGCCCTTGGCCCCGCTGGTGCCCGATTTGGCCACGCCGTTGCTGAGCGTGGGTGTGCTCGGGTCGGGGTCGGTGCCTCCTCCGCCCGAGGTGGCGACCGTGATCGCCTGGGTGCTCGACGCCGTTGCGCCGCCGTTGTCGGTCACGGTCAGCGTGGTGTTGTACGTGCCCGCAGCGGCGTAGGTGTGGCTGGCCGTCGAGCCGGTCGAGGCCGCGGAGCCGTCGCCCCAGTTCCACGAGTATGACGAGATCGTGCCGTCGGTGTCCGACGAGCACGAGCCGTTGGTACTCGTGCCGAGGCCGGTTTCGCTGTGGGTGAAGCAGGCGGTTGGCGCGGCGTTACCCGCGGTGTCGTAGGCGGCGAACAGACCCTTGCCCGTCGACTGCCGGGCGATGGTGGCGTAGGCCGAGGTCGACTGCGACGCCGTGCCCGAGGTTGTGGCGCACGTGTTGATGCAGCCGTCGGCGAACCCGACGATCACACGGCCGTCCTTGGACACGTTGGCGTCCATGAAGTCGAGCAGGTTGCGGCACGAGTTGCTGCCGCCGCCGTCCCAGATGCAGCCCCGCTGCACCGGATCGGCGGTGGCCTTCACGGTCGTCCAGCTCAGCCCGCCGTCGTAACTCGTGGCCACGTAGAGATCCCATACGCCGGCGTATCCGTTGTTGAAGGGCACGCCGCTGCCGACCGTGGTGCCGAGGAACGCGACCGCGACGCGGTTGTTGTCACCAGCGACCGCGGCTTGGAAGGTGCTGGCGACGATGGGGGGCGACACGGTGGTGCTGAGGTCGACGACGCGGCTCCAGGTGGCTCCGTGGTCGGTCGAGCGGCCCACCATGGGGTGGTAGTTGCTGCCGGCCATCCACGCCTCGTAGACCGTGTTGTCGGGCGTAGTGGCAACGGACGGGTCAAAGCCCCGGGCCGGTTCGTCGGACTGGGCGATGGTGTAGCTCGACCAACTCGATCCGTTGTTGCGCGTGATGCCGCCCCCGGTCTTTCCGCTGCAGTTCGAGTTGGGCAGATAGGCCGTGCCGTCGGCCGACACCTTGACGTGGCCGTGCAGGCTGCTGCACGCGCCCCCGACCAAGGTCGGAGCGCCGAAGGTCGTGCCGCCGTTGGTGCTGGTAACGCAGCTGTCCGCTCCGTTCTGCGCGCAGTAGTACACGGCGCGGGAATAGGTGGAGCCGAGGGGGGCGAGGCCGGCCCAGGGGCCGGATCCGATCGTCTGGTGATCGAAGGCCCCGGCGCAGGCGTTGGTCTGCGGCGTCCATGCGCCACCGTCGTTGTCGCTGTAGTGCAGCACGCTGCACTCGCCGGCTAGGCCGCCGGCGAAGGTGCGCCCGGTGCTGCGGTCGGTCGCGAGGATCGGGTCGATGTTGAACTGCGACGCGGTCGGGGTGACGTTGGCCCACGTGGCCGTAGCCGGAACCGTTGCGTCGTTGAACGTGACCTTGTACGTGCTCGAATAGGCCTGGTACATGGTGGCGTTCGTGCTCCCGTTGACGCCGATCGACGGTTCGCCCGCGTTGTTCGCGTTGGCCAGCGACGACGGCGCCGCGTAGGTGGCGAACGCTGGGGTTCCGCTGCCGGCCCGCGCGGTGTCGGCGGAGTTGAGCCCCACGACGGTCACCGCGGCGACCGCTATAAGGACCCGCACGAGCTTGGGAGTATTTCGACGTTGCATGTTTTATCCCTTTCGGATCCGCCGTTTTTGAGCTGGGACGCGAAGACAGACGCGCCGCTATCAAGGGGAAGGGTCGAGCGAGCCCTTTCTTACGGCGTTTCTGTGCATTAATCGGCGTGGAGCGACAATGTGCACCGGGTGGCCCCGGCGTTAGGTCTCGCTGGGCCTCGAGATCCGCGTGTCAACACCGCCACCGGCGAAGTCCTCCGAACCCTCACACTCGACCCAACACACGGCTATCAACCTCGCCTGAAATAACAACGCCCGGGTCTGCCCCCAGATCGGTTAACTCATGCGTTGCGAGGCTGAGGTCTCACGGAAAGATGAGTTGTCATGCCCAAGCCATTCCCTTTGGAGTTCCGTCGCGACGTGGTCGCGGTGGCCCGAAAACACGAGCAGCCGTTGTCGCAAGTCGCGAAGGACTTCGGGATTTCGGAGTCGTGTTTGCATCGCTGGTTGCAGCTCGCTGACATCGACGACGGCATCAAGCCGGGCGTCACGTCGGTCGAGACCGCCGAGATTCGCGAGCTGAAGAAACGCAACCGTGTGCTCGAGCAGGAGAACGAGATCCTGCGCCGCGCCGCCGCGTTCTTCGCCCGGGACGCGCTCCCAAAATGATGTACCCGCTGTTGTTGATCTCGCCGCCGACGGCGTTGCCGTCGCGACGACTTGCCGGGTGCTGGGCTTTTCGAAACAGGCGTTCTACAAGTGGCGCAAGAGTCCGGTCACGGATCGTGAGTGGTCCGACGCGCACCTGATCAACGCGGCGCTCGATGTGTTCGCCAGCAGGGCTACGTGATCACCTCGACCGCCGAGGTCGAGTCGGTCGAGCAGTGGCGTCGCGCTGCCCGCAGAGCTGGCCGAATCCTCGGCTGGCACGTCTCCACGAAGGTCAGCGCGAATGGCGACCGCGTGTTCTGCGCGTCCGACGACTTCCCTGTCCCGCCCGGCAGCGGCCGCGCTGCCGCGGACAGGTTCGCGGCGCTCCTTCGCGGCGAGGAATAGGCCTTCACGTCCGCGGCGCGTCGCCGAGCGACCGGGGCTAAACCTGCGAAACGAGCCCGACGTCGGCGGGCCGGATCGGTCAAGATCGTCGCGTGGTGTTTTCTTCGAGGGAGTTGTCGATGAGTACGACTCGGCTCGTCCTTCGCACCCCGACGGCATTTACGCCGCGCTCGGTCCGCTCGAAGGTCTTGTGGTGCTCGACGTCGGCGCCGGCACCGGGATCGCGACCCGACAACTCCTGGCTCATGGCGCGTCGGTTACGGCCGTCGAACCGGGGCGCAATGTTTTGGCGCGAGCGGCAGAGCGCACCCCGGGTCTTCGCGCGGTTCTCGCGGATGGCGCAGTTCTTCCCATCCGAGACAGCACTGTTGACCTGATCTGTTTCGCTCAGTCCTGGCACTGGCTCGACGCAGCGAGCCGAACTCCTGAGGCTCACCGCGTACTCGTTGACGGCGGTCGATGGGCGGCGTGGTGGTCGCACGCGCGCGCCGATGCTGACGCCTGGTTCAACGACTGCTGGTCGATCGTCGAGCGCGCGTGTCCGGGAACTCATCGCGGCCAACGCGACATCGACTGGGGAGCAACGGTTGGCGACTCGAGTGGCTTCGACCTGCACGACCGCATCGCCGTTCCGTGGCAGCGCGAAGTTTCCGTCGACGGCTGGATAACCGAGCAGGCGAGCCACAGCCACATCGCACTGCTCCCGGAGCCCGACCGGCTGCGGCTGCTCGATCAACTTCGGGCGGTCATCGACGAGGCGTTCCCCGACGGAACCATGAGCGTTCACTACGAGACCTGGCTCTGGATAGCCGTCAAGGCGTAACTTCGGGTTGCCGACTGCGAAGACTTGCGACAATGGGCTGTGGCAACACCGACGCTCGTTGTTATCAGTGGTCCAGCCGGGTCGGGGAAGACGACAATCGGCCATGCGTTGGCGGCCTCGCTCGGCTGCCCGTCGATCTGCCGCGACGAGATCAAAGAGGGCATGGTTCACGCCGCCAACGCGTTCGATCGGCGCCCGACGATGCCCTAACCCGAGCCACGCTGCCGGTTTTCTTCGAGGTAATTCGCCTCTTGCTTGAACGAGGCGTCACTGTCGTCGCCGAAGCGGCCTTCCAGGACGCGGTATGGAAACCGAACCTCCAGCAACTGCATGACCTGGCCAGCTTCAGGATCGTGCAGTGCCACGCCGATCCGGCCGTTGCCCGTCGACGCATCCTCGCTCGTGAGTCTCGGCCAGCTCATGCCGATGAACACCTGCGACAGACCCTTGCGGCGGGCGACGGTTACTTCACGGACTTCCATCGCCTGGCGATCTCGGCGCCGTCACTCGATGTCGACACCACCGACGGCTACGTACCGGCCTTGGATCAGGTGGCCGCGTTCGTAAACC
Source organism: Actinomycetota bacterium (assembly GCA_013697265.1). Classification (GTDB taxonomy): domain Bacteria; phylum Actinomycetota; class Acidimicrobiia; order Acidimicrobiales; family JACCXE01; genus JACCXE01. Next base: position 4,905 of record JACCXE010000219.1, read on the forward strand.
GTCCAGACTCCGGCCACAGGCCCTGACTGCCTTGGAGATCTTGCGCCACGAGACGGGGGTTCATTCACGACATCGGCAACGACTACCCGATCCCGCGGATGAATGCCTGTGTCGTTTCGAGAAAGGCCTCGGGGTTGTCGCGGAACACGCCGTGGCCTGAGTTCTCGATGACGCAAAGCGTCGCGTTCGGTCCGATGGCCGTAACGAGATCGGTGGCGTCGTCCGGTGTCGACAGCGGATCGCTGTCGCCCGTCATCACCAGTGTCGGGCAACCGATCACGGACAGCTCCGGAAGCAGATTCTCGGGCCGGTTCCGCTGCTTGACGAGTTGCTCGGTGACGCCGGGGACGGGCGGAACCATGTCCGCGAACTCGTCGGCGGTATAGGGCCGCTTCACCGTGAGCGGTTGGCATAGCCGGAACCACTCGTTCATTGATTCCGTGGTTGGGTTCGCCAGGTCGCGCTCGTAGGCGAGCGCTGCGGCATCGCCGCCGTGTTTCCGAAACATCGCCGACGTCCGGTCCGGCCGCGCGACACCGCTCGCGTTGACCAGCGCGAGTGCGGCCACCGTCTCGGGGTGCCGCACCGCGAGTCGCATCGCCACGCGACCGCCGAGCGAGAAGCCGGCAACAACCGGGCGAACTCGAAGCGTTCCGCATAGATCGGCGAGCGAGTCCGCCCACGCGTTCAGGTTCCAGTCGTCGATCGCGCCCGGGTCGCTGCGGCCGTGGCCGACCAGGTCGACGAACAGCAACCGGGCCACGTCGCACAGCGGATCGACCCACGGGCGGCAGAACGTGTGGTCGACGTCGCTGCCATGGACGAACAACACC
>JACCXE010000286.1 GCA_013697265.1 Actinomycetota bacterium
CTCGACCGCGCCACCGCCCAAATGAGCCAACGCGATCATCGACAAACCTGCGATCACGACCAATGCTGCGAGCAGCGGCACCACTTGCCCGCGTTCGCCATGTGGACGACGCATCTCACACCTCCAACGAGTTACTCGGTTGTGGGGGAAGCGGCGTCGTCGCTTTCTTCAGCCTGGATGATGGGAGCGGCGGTGGCAAGAGTGGATCCGTCGTCGAGGTTCATGACCCGAACGCCGGTGGCGTCGCGGCCTTGGCTCGAAATGGAGCGCACCGGCATTCGGGCCGTGACGCCGTTGGATGCCGCGATCATGATCTCATCGTCGAGGCCGACCATGAACGCCGCAACCACGAAGCCGCGCTTGGCCGTGAGCTTGATGCCCTTCATGCCCAGACCGCCGCGGCCCTTACGGGGGAACTTGTCGAGCTGGGTGCGCTTGCCGAACCCGGCGTCGGTGACAATGAGGATAGCGGTGTCGTCGCGGGCGACGTCACAGCTGACCACTTCGTCGTCGGCCCGCATGCGCATGCCAATGACGCCCTGGGCCGAGCGACCGGTGGGCCGCACGGTCTGTTCGTCGAAGCGAATGGTCGCACCCGACTTCGTGACGATGAAGATGTCGTCGGTGCCCGACGTGGTGAGGACGCGCACCAACTCGTCGTTCTCCTTCAACGTGATGGCAATGAAGCCTTCGCGGCGGCTCTTGTCGTATTCAGAGAACGGCGTCTTCTTGATGATGCCCTTCTTGGTTGCGAAGAGCAGCAGCTTGTCGACGGGGTAGTCGCGCGTCGCGATGACGGCCTGAATCTTTTCGTTGGGCTCGAGCGGCAACAGATTGATCACCGGCGTGCCACGCGCCGTGCGTTCCTTCATCGGGATCTCGTGCGCCTTGAGCCGGAACACGCGACCGCGGTTGGAGAAGAACAACAAGAACGCATGCGCGGTGGTGTGAATGACCTGCGCGACGAGGTCTTCCTCTTTCAACTTCGCTCCGGCGATACCGCGCCCACCACGGCCCTGCGTGCGGAACGCGCCGGCCGCAACCGTCTTCACGTAGCCGGCCCGGGTAATGAGAAAGACGAGATCTTCGTCGTCGATGAAGTCCTCGGCGCCAAGTTCACCCGGGTCGTGCGTGATGATCGCCCGACGCTCGGTGCCGAACTTGTCGCGGATGGCGCCCATCTCGGTTTTGATGACCGTGCGCAACACCTCGGGCGTGGACAGGATGTCCTCGAGCTCTTTGATGGTTTCGCGCAGCTGGGCCATTTCCGCGTCGAGCTCGCTACGGCCCAGCCGCGTGAGCCGGCCGATCGTCATGTCCAAGATGTGATTGGCCTGGATCTCGCTGAACTCGAAGCCGGTGCCCATGAGGCCGGACCGGGCTTCGGCCCGGTCGGCCGAGCCGCGCACCAACGCAATGATCTGATCGATCATGTCGAGCGCCTTGAGCAGACCCTCGACGATGTGGGCCCGGTCCTGCGCCTTCTTCAGGCGGAACTCCGAACGCCGGGTGATGACTTCGACCTGATGGTCGATGTAGGCCGAGAGCGCCTGCACGAGGTTAAGCGTGCGCGGCACGCCGTCGACGAGAGCGACCATGTTTACGCCGAAGCTCGTCTGCAGCTGCGTGTGCTTGAACAGGTTGTTCAGCACGACAAGCGCGTTGGCGTCGCGCTTGAGCCCGATCACCAGACGGGTATCAACGCCCGCGGACAAGTCGTCGAGGCTGCGGATGCCGTCGAGCTCTTTGTTGTTCACTAGTTCTGCGATGCGCGTCTCGATCGCCTTGATCGAGGCCTGATAGGGCAACTCGCTGACGACGATCGATACGCCGTTCTTGTTTTCTTCGATCTCAGCCTTGGCCCGCACGCGGATCGAACCGCGGCCGGTGCGGTACGCGTCAAGAATTCCTTGACGCCCCAGGATCAGACCGCCGGTTGGGAAGTCGGGGCCGTGGACGAATTTCATCAGGTCGTCGGGGGTGGCGTCGGGGTTGTCAATCAGGTGGATCGTGGCGTTGATCACTTCGCCCAAGTTGTGCGGTGGAATGTTCGTAGCCATGCCGACGGCGATGCCCTGGCTGCCGTTGACAAGCAGGTTCGGGAAGCGCGATGGCAGCACCGTGGGCTGTTCGAATTCGAACGTGTAGTTCGGCTCGAAGTCGACGGTGTTCTCGTCGATGCCAGCGAGCATCTCGTTGGCCAGCAGGCCCAATCGGCACTCGGTGTATCTGGCCGCTGCCGCGGGAAAGTCGGGAGATCCTAAATTGCCATGGAAGTCGATCAGCGGCTCGCGCAGCGAGAACGGCTGGGCCATACGGACGAGTGCGTCGTAGATCGAGCTGTCGCCGTGCGGGTGGAACTTCCCCATGACTTCACCCGACACACGGGCGCACTTCATGCGAGGACGGTCAGGCCGCGCCCCCATGTCGTGCATGCCCCACAGGATTCGGCGGTGCACGGGCTTCAAGCCGTCGCGCGCGTCGGGCAGCGCCCGCGACACGATGACCGACATCGCGTACTCGAGGAAGGAGCGTTCCATCTCCTCCTGGATTTCGATTCCTTCGATTCCGCCGACGTAATCCGCGGACAGGTCGACGGGCGTTACGTCACCTTCGTCTTCTTCGAACTCGTCGTCGCTGGGAGGCAAGTCACTCATCTGTCGGCTCCCCTACGCGTCCAGGAACCGGACGTCGTTGGCGTTGGTAACGATGAAGTTCTTACGTGACTCGACGTCGTCGCCGAACAACACGCTGCAGGCCTGATCAGCCAGCGCCGCTTCGTCCGCGCTCACCTGCAACAGAGTGCGGCGCTCTTGCAT
>JACCXE010000313.1 GCA_013697265.1 Actinomycetota bacterium
GCCGGTGCCGACGACGGGCACCAGGGCCGCGTAACCCGGGAAGTACAAGACGTCGCCGAAGGTGACGATGGCGAGCGCTACCAGCGCCAGACCGGCGGCCCGCAGCACCGCGGCGGCGCGCACCGAGCGCACAATCGGCCGCCCGTAGATCGCCAGCAGCGCTCCCGCCGCAAGCTCCCACGCGCGCGTCGGCAGAAGGTAGAACGCGTTCGCCGGGTTCCTACGGGTGAGGAGAACGCTCGCCGCCAAAGACGAAAGGAAAATCGCCACGACGATGACTCCGTAAGCAGCCCGGCGGCGGGCCGGGCCGACGAAGCCAGCGAGCACGAGCAGTCCGGGCCAGACGACATAGAACTGCTCTTCGATCGACAGTGACCAGAAGTGTTGGAACAGTGACGGCGTGTCGCCCTGGCGGAAGTAGTCCACCGCGTCGCGCAGGAAGTGGATGTTGGCGAAGAAGAACATCGCGGCGATGGCGTCGGCGCGGGCCGCACGTTGCAATAACGGTGGCTCGGCGATTACTGCGATAGCGAGTGTTCCGAGGATCGTCACGGTCGCCGCGGGCACGATGCGCCTGATGCGGCGCACGTAGAAATGGCGGATACGGGCGAGGCCGCTCTTGTCCTCGTCGCGCAGCAGCTGCCCCGTGATCAAAAACCCGGAGATGACAAAGAACACGTCGACGCCGACGTAGCCGCCGGCCATCCCGGGAACCGCCGCGTGGAACAACACCACCGCGGCGACCGCGATCGCGCGGAGCCCTTCGATGTCCTTCCGGAACCCCGGCACAGCCGCACACTAGGGCGGCCCGCGCCGGCTTTCGGCCCCGGCGAGCGCGCGCACCCGGGCAATGTGGTTAGCCCCCCAGACGAGCCGTGGAAAACGACGCCGAGATCAAGACGCTCGACCTACGCCGCCCCGACCGCGACAACGAAGCGACCACGGTCGGCGGCGACTTAGCGCAGCCCAAACCCCGCTGGTCTAGGCGGTGACGGTTAGGTCGTTGCCATCGGCCGACATACCGACCCGCACCACGTCGCCGTTGGTTTGTCGTCTTCGAACCAGAGCACCTTGTAGGCCAGGATGCGACGCGCTGCAAGGGCCTCGCGCGCGCCGGACTCGACCTACCCAAGTCCTCGTCGACGACGAACGCCCGTGCCCGCTGACTCACTTCGGGCGACCATGTCCAGCAGCTCGCGGGCGGGGTAGCGCACATACAAACCGGCTCGCGCTGCAAACCGAGGCCGTGCAGGACGACGCCGAGGTCAAGGTGCTCGACCTGCGTGTGCCTGCCGCCGCCACGAAAACCGACGGCGCAAACGCGATCGGCCGCGACTAAGTCCGCTGAAGGTCCGCGTCGACGTACGTGTCCGCCAGCTGGGCGCTAAATCGTTTCGCGGCGGGCTTCGAGAGATGGTCGAGGTCGGGGAAGTCGTGCAGGGTTGTCGTGAACTGCGGATCAAGTTCGGCTGTGCCCCACGCCTTCATCGCCCTCGCCAGCCCGGCCTTGTCTTTTTCGTAGCGCGCCCCACTTAACCGGAGCTTGATTACGTGTCCCACGGGTACCTCCACGAACACGACCTTGCCACCAGCGTGCTGTACGAGCCTGACGAAGTCAGCGAGGATCTCCGCTTCCCAGTCGTCCACGTCGACCGACAATTTTCGCGAGGCGGTTCGATTCGCTCGCTTGGCGGCCTCAATGGCCAGTGGATCGTTGTTAAGGCCGTTGATTTGCCCAGACGTCACCGCTTCAGGTTCGGGACTAATGGGCTGCAACGCCTTTTCGACGGCCTTCGTCCCCTGCTTCATCAGGTTTGACTGCCAGCCGTCGCGATACTGCACGAGCGAAGATGAACGCAGCCCGAATCGGGTGAGGATGTTCGCCTTGTTCTGTGGTGACGTGTTGGACCGCAAAAAGGGGCCGACGTCTTCATTACGGAACCGACCCGACAACACATAGGGAGCGTCAGGGCGAACCCACGAGTCCTTCCACGTGCCGGCAAAGAGCTGGCTCGGAATTCCTGCGTCCAGTTCGAAGAACACTGTCAGGCCTTCTGCGCCACCGCGGTCGCCGATAAAGTTTCGGATGCCGAGGTAGTGCGCGGCCATTGTCGAATTCCCCGCGCCGACATTCCACGCCTTGTGGAATTCGCCCGTACGTTCGAAAAGACGCTGCTGAAATGCCTTCTCGTCGAATCCCGCCTCGACGCGTGAGCTCCCGACGAACACGAAGTCGACGCTCTTCGGCGCAGACTGTTCGTACCACTCGGTGCGGCGATTCAACAGCGCGTGTCCTGCAATCTCAGCCAACAGCACGATCGCTACCGGCACCGCAACCCACTGCATGATACGGCGAGAAGGCTTCATCAGAACTGGAAGTAGATGAACTGTTGGCTGGTGGCGGGAGCGGCCAACAGCAGTACGAGAGCGAGTGTTGTCACAGCGGCCGGGCCCACCGGAGTGTTCCACCCGAGAGCCTCACGCGGGTCGTCCTTTTCTTTGTTCCACATCTCGATAGCGACGAGGATGGCAACGAACAGTAGGACGCTGAATATGACGCTTGCGCCCGACACTTCCGGCGTGAAGTCCCGAGTAATTGCTGAGAGGAATCCGCCAACTTGATCGACGCCACTCGCGCGGAAGATCAGCCAGCCGAAACCGACCAGCTGGAACATCGCGAAACGCTTCGCGAACAAGCGCACTGTTGTCATGGCGCGTTCCGGACGGCGCTGCGCCAGTGCGCGATGGCCCATCAAGAGGGTTCCGTGGAACACGCCCCAGAGCACAAACGTCCACGACGCACCGTGCCACAACCCGCCAAGCGCCATTGTGACCATCAAGTTGAGATACGTGCGCCGCTCTCCTTCGCGATTACCCCCCAGCGGAACGTACAGGTAGTCGCGCAACCACGTCGAAAGGCTGATGTGCCATCGCTGCCAAAAGTCGGACGGGTTCGTGGCGAGGTACGGCCGGTTGAAGTTCACCATCAATTCGAGGCCGAACAACTTGGCGAGGCCGCGCGCCATGTCGCTGTAGCCCGAGAAGTCGCAATAGATCTGGAACGCAAACGCGTAAATCCCAAACAGCGCGGTCACTCCGCTAGTCGGATGCGTTACGGAAAACGCATTGTTCGCTGCGATCGCGAGGTTGTCGGCGATCACAACTTTCTTAAACAACCCGCGGAAGATCAACCACGCGCCTTCTCGCACGTCGTCGGCTGTGACGTGGCGGTCGCGGTTGAGCTGCGGCAACATCTGCGCGCCGCGCGAGATCGGGCCTGCCGCGAGCTGCGGAAAGAACGAGACGTATAGGGCGAACGTAATGAAGTTGTGCTCGGGCTCGATGCGACGCCGCCAGACGTCGATCGTGTACGACATCGTGTGGAACGTGTAGAAGGAAATGCCGACGGGCAACAAGAGCTGGACGGTTGGCTCTGACGCGTGAACACCGACGCCAGCGAGGAACGAAACCGCGGAGTCAACGAAGAAGTTGAAGTACTTGAACACCGCGAGCATCGTGAGGTTATTGGCCAAGCCTGCGATGAGCAGCCTGTTGCGGCGTTTGTCCGGAGCACCCGACATCCAGATGCTGACTGCGTAGTCGACGACAATCGACCAGCCCAACAACGCGAGGAACCGGTAGTCCCAGGATAGGTAAAAGACGACGCTCGCAGCGAGCAGTAGCGCGTTCTGCAACCGTCGCGGTACAAGGTGGTACAGCGCTAGAACGACCGCCACGAAGACAAAGAATTCAAGTGAATTGAACAGCAAGAGCGCCCCTCCCCGTTGATGCAATGGTACCTAGCAGTCGCTTATGGGGGGAGCCGGGCTGGACTACGCAGTCACGGTTAGGTCGTTGCTATCGGCGGACACGCCTACGCGCACCACATCGCCGTCGGTGACCTTGCCTTCGAGCAGCGCCATCGCCAACTTGTCGCCGACTTCGCGTTGGATGAGCCGCTTCAACGGACGGGCGCCGAATACCTCGTCGTAGCCATGCTCGGCCAACCAGTCGCGCGCTTCACGCGACACGTCCATCGCCAAGCGACGCTGCTCCAACCGGGCTTCCAACAAGGCCAGCTGGATGTCGACGATGCCGGCCATGTCGTCACGGCGAAGTGCACGGAAGCGGATGATCTCGTCGATCCGGTTGATGAACTCGGGCTTGAAAGTGTCCCGCGGATCGCCGGGCAGGTTCGAGGTCATGATCAGCACGGCATTGGTGAAGTCGACCGTGCGACCTTGGCCATCGGTGAGCCGACCGTCGTCGAGGATTTGTAACAACACGTCGAACACGTCGGGGTGCGCCTTCTCGATTTCGTCGAGCAAGATCACCGCGAACGGACGCCGCCGCACCGCTTCGGTGAGTTGACCGCCCTGGTCATAACCCACGTAGCCGGGCGGCGCGCCAATCAGGCGCGACACGGCGTGACGCTCTTGGTATTCACTCATGTCGATTCGCACCATCGACTTCTCGTCGTCGAACAGGAAGTCGGCCAACGACCGGGCTAGTTCGGTCTTTCCGACGCCGGTCGGGCCCAGGAAAAGGAACGACCCGATCGGACGGTTCGGGTCGGACAGGCCGGCGCGGGAACGACGGATCGCGTTGGACACTGCGATCACCGCGTCGCCCTGACCCACCACCCGCTTGTGCAACTCGTCTTCCATGCGGATGAGCTTGGAGACCTCGCCTTCGAGCAGCCGGGTGACGGGAACGCCGGTGGCCTTGGACACGACTTGCGCGACATCTTCGTCGTCGACTTCTTCTTTCAACATGGGCGCGTCGCCCTGCAATTCGGCCAGCGCGGTGGTGGCTTCGTTGACCGCGGTTTCCAAGGACGGGATTTGCCCGTAACGGATCTCGGCCGCCTTCTCGAGGTCTTGCTCGCGCTCGACCGCCAGCTTCGCCTGCTCGAGCTGCTCCTTCTGTTCGCGGATTACCGCGATCGCCTCCTTCTCCGCCTGCCACCGCGCTTTCATCGCTTGGCCTTGCTCTTGCAGGTTCGCCAACTCTTCGTCGAGCTTGGCCAAGCGGTCGAGCGAGGCGGCGTCGGTTTCCTTGGCCAGCGCCACCCGTTCGATCTCAAGCTGGCGAATGCGTCGCTCAACCACGTCGATCTCGGTGGGCAACGAGTCGATCTCGATACGCAGCCGCGACGCGGCCTCGTCGATCAAGTCGATCGCCTTGTCGGGCAGGAACCGCGCCGTGATGTATCGCTGGCTGAGCACTACTGCGGCGACCAGCGCGCTGTCTTGAATCCGCACCCCATGGTGCACCTCGTAGCGCTCTTTTAGGCCGCGCAAGATCGCGATGGCGTCGGCCGTCGACGGCTCGCCCACGTAGACCTGTTGGAACCGCCGTTCGAGCGCCGGGTCTTTCTCGATGTGCTTGCGGTACTCGTCGAGCGTGGTCGCTCCGACCATGCGCAGCTCGCCCCGGGCCAGCATGGGCTTGATCATGTTTCCGGCGTCCATCGAGCCCTCGGCCGCGCCGGCGCCCACGATGGTGTGCAGCTCGGCGACAAAAGTGATCACTTCGCCGTCGGCGTCGGTGATCTCTTTGAGCACTGCCTTCAACCGCTCCTCGAACTCGCCGCGGTACTTCGACCCCGCAACCATCGCGCCGAGGTCGAGCGAAACCAGCCTCTTGTTCTTTAGCGATTCGGGCACGTCGCCCTCGACGATGCGGTTGGCCAGACCCTCGACGATCGCCGTTTTTCCGACACCGGGCTCGCCGATGAGCACCGGGTTGTTCTTCGTGCGTCGGCTCAACACTTGGATGACACGCCGGATCTCGTCGTCACGCCCGATCACGGGGTCCAACTTGCCGGCCCGGGCCGCGGCAGTGAGATCCCGGCCGTACTTCTCCAACGCTTGGAAGGTCGATTCGGGGTCTTGCGACGTCACGCGGTGCGAACCGCGCACATCTTTTAACGCGTCGAGCAGTTGGTTCTTGTCGAGGTTCAACCGGGTGGTGAGCGCCAGCAACAAATGCTCGGTGGAAAGGTATTCGTCGCCCAGATTCTGCTGTTCGACCTGGCCCTGCTCGATGACGCCGGTCAGTTCACGCGAGAGCGTCGGGTCGCTGCCGCCGTAGTTCTTCGGGAGCTTGGACAGCTTGTCTTCGACCTGGTTCTTGACCTGCAACGGCGCCACGCCGAGCCGATCGAGAACGGGCAACACGACCGTGTCCTGTTGACCGAGCAACGCGGCGAGCAGGTGGTCGGGGGTGACTTCGGCGTTGTTGTTCGCCTTGGCGCGCGTGACGGCGTGTTGGATCGCCTCCTGAGTTTTGAGGGTCCAACGATTCGGGTCCATCGCCATTGTTGCTCCTGTATATAGGAAACCTGAGCGTTAGATATTCAAGTTTAGCAGACGCCAGTTCCAGGGGCGGATACCCAATTTTGCGGGTACTAGCGCTGGGTGAAGACCCACGACGCGACTCCCGAAACGAGGCAGCCGACCGTGGTGGACGGCGTCCTGGCTCCCATAGCGGGACTTGTACTCCTGATTTTCGCCGTGGTGACCTCGTTGCGCGACCGGAACGAAAAACGCGACACCGGTTACGTCCCACCTGCGGCGCCCGCCAACGCGGCACCGGCGGAGGCGAAAGGCATCGGCCGCATCAAAGCTCGGCTGGGGCGGGTGCCGGTGCTCGGCGGCGCCCTCCGCGTGCAAGACCGCTACGGAGAACTAAAAGGCAACAACCTCGCGGCGTCGGTCGCATTCCAAAGCTTCGTGTCGCTGTTCCCGCTGCTACTCGTGATCGTGGCGGTTCTCGGTTACCTCGCCGCATCGGATGGCGGCGTGGCCGACAAGATCGTGTCGAACCTCGGACTGTCGGGCGAGGCGGCGCGGATTATCAACAACACCATCGCGTCGGCTACCGAAAACCGCGCCACTGCGGGGCCCATCGGCCTCGTAGGCCTGCTGTGGTCGGGCCTCGGTCTGGTCAACGCATTCCAGTACGCGCTCGACGCGGTATGGCAGGTCGAAGAGCGAGGGATGAAAGACAAGGCAATCGGCATGCTCTGGCTGGCCGGCGCTGCAGTGTTGTTCGTCGGGTCGGCCGCGGTCACGACGGTGCTCAACTGGCTGCCCGGCATCGTGGCACCTCTGGGCGTCCTCGTCGGTTTCGGCGTGAGTTTCGCGTTGTGGATGTGGACCTTCAAGGTCCTGCCCAACCGCAAGCTGCCATGGACCGCGCTGGTGCCGGGCGCGTTGCTCGGCGCGGTCGGCATGGAGATCCTCAAGTTCGTCGGCGCTTTCTACGTGCCGCGCCTCGTGGCCAATTCGTCCGCGCTGTACGGGTCGCTCGGCGTCGTGTTCGCAGTACTGGCCTGGCTGTTCCTGTTCTCACGCCTCGTCGTCTACGCGGCCGCGCTGAACGTCGTGCGCTGGGAGGCCCGGGCAGGCACCGTGGAGGCGAAGATCGAAGTGCCGGCGGGTCGAGGGATTCAGCCCTCCGACGACGTGAGGCGCAGCGGTCGGGTCGACCGCGACGACGCCGCGGCCTAACCTCAGCCCGCTCGGCGGAAAGTTAGTCGCGGCCAGATCGGCCCGTAACACCCGCTACCGTTTCGCCATGTCGCTCGGCGCTGGGGCGCCACTTCCAAGCGGTCGCGTCACGCTCCTGCTCACCGACGTCGAAGGCTCCACCGCCGCGTGGGACAACGACCCGGTCGCCATGGACGCGCAGATGGAGCGCCACGATGCCTTCGTCGCCGTGACCGTAGGCGCGCACGGCGGGTTGTTGCTGAAGTCCAAGGGCGAGGGCGACTCGACCTTCTCAGTCTTCGATGACCCCGCTTCCGCGGTCGCGGCCGCGCTCGAAGTGATCCGCGGGCTGCCCGCCGCCAACTTCGCGCTGCCGGTGCGCGCCGCGGTGCACACCGGCGAGGTGGTGCCCCGCGCCGGCGACTATTTCGGCCCCGTACCAAATCGCGCCGCACGTCTGCGCGGCCTCGCGTCGGGCGGGCAAGTGCTGCTGTCTTCGTCCGTCGCGTCTGCAATAACCGACCGCCTTCCCGCGAGTGCCGAAGTCGTCGCGCTCGGCACGCATCAGCTGCGCGGCCTGGCCGAGCCCGAGGACGTGTTCGCGCTCGCGCACCCTGATCTGCCCGCCATCGCCCCTCTGGTCGTTGTGCGGCCGCCCTCGAACCTGCCCGCCCCCGTCGACGCATTCGTGGGCCGGGACGACGACCGCACCGCGCTCGAGAAAGCGCTCGGCCGCCATCGTCTCGTCACCATCGTCGGCCCCGGTGGCGTGGGCAAGACCCGTCTCGCGCTCGAGACCGCAGCTGATCAGGCCCATGCGCTGCCTGGTGGCACGTGGTTTGTCGACGTAGGGCCGCTCACCTCAGCCCATGAGCTTGCATCGGCCGTTGTCGCGGCACTCGGCGCAGAGTTGGAGCCCGGGGCCGATCCCGCGCAACGCATAGCCGATGCACTCCAGGGGCCGGCCATACTCGTGCTCGACACGTGCGAGGCGCACCTCGATGCGGCTGCGGAGCTCGCCGACCAATTGATGCACGCGCGCGCCGAGCTCAATGTGCTCGCCACTAGCCGGCAGGCTCTGGGAGTTCAGGGTGAAGCGGTACTTCGGCTCGAACCGCTCCGCCTCGGCGGTCATCATGAGGAC
>JACCXE010000315.1 GCA_013697265.1 Actinomycetota bacterium
CGAGTGTGACGCGCACCGCGTTGGCGAGCTTGTCGACACCGGCCTCAAGGCTGCGACGAGCGTTGTCGTCGAACTTGAGGATCTTGGGCATGGGTTACTTGCCCTTCTTGGCCGGCTTGCCTACGAGAGCGAGGACGTCGCGGCTCGTGAGGATAAGCAGTTCTTCGCCGTCGACGGTGATTTCGGTGCCGCCGTACTTGGAGTAGACGACCGTGTCGCCCACAGAAATACCGAGCGGGATGATCTCGCCGGTCTGCTCGGAGCGACGGCCGGGACCAACAGCGAGCACTTCGCCCTGCTGTGGCTTTTCTTTGGCGGTGTCAGGAATGACGAGGCCCGAAGCCGTGGTGGCTTCGCCTTCATCGGTACGCACGACGATTCGGTCGTCGAGGGGCTGCAGATTCATTGCGATGGACCTCCATAAGGCCTGTTAGCACTCTCAGGTTGCGAGTGCTAACGATAGCCAGCCCCACGGAGGCGGGCAACCCCGCCGATCAGGGTTTACCCAACGGCCAGACGGAGGTTGGGCGACGCCCCGATATCGAGCGGGCTGGGCCCGTCGCTCTGCAAGCGCCACCACCCCGCCGCGGCGATCATCGCCGCGTTGTCGGTGCAGTATTTGAACGCAGGCAACAGACACTCGACGCCGAGTTCGTCGGCCGCCTGCTCGGTGGACGCCCGCAGCCGCGAGTTCGCCGCTACCCCACCGGCCAGACACAAGGCGTTGGCGCCCGTTTCGATCACGGCCCGCTTGGCTTTCTCCACGAGAATGTCGACCACGGCCTTCTGGAATCCCGCGGCTACGTCGGCCGGGGCCAGTTCGTTGGACGTATCGGCCGCGACGCGGCGGGCCACGGCGGTCTTGATGCCGCTGAAGCTGAAGTTAAAGGACGCGTCGCGCATGGCCTTTGGCATCGGCGCGTTCTTGGCGTTGCCGGTCTGGGCGAGCTTGTCCAGCACGGGGCCGCCCGGGTAGCCAAGGCCGAGCACGCGGGCCACCTTGTCGTAGGCCTCGCCCGCTGCGTCGTCGATAGTGCCGCCGAGGATCGCGTACTCGCCGTGCGCCTTGACGTGCACGAGCATCGTGTGGCCTCCCGAGACCAGCAGCACGATCGCGGGCAACGGCAGGTCGGGCCGTTCGAGCAGGCACGCGTAGAGATGGCCTTCGAGATGGTTGACGCCTACGAAGGGCACGGCCCACGCGAGGGCAAGCGCCTTGGCGTGCGACAGGCCGACGAGCAACGCGCCGATCAGACCGGGGCCCATGGTGACCGACACCGCGGCCAGGTCGCGTCCGACCACCCCGGCCTGGGCTAGCGCGTCGTCGACGACGGGCCCGAGGGTGACGAGGTGGGCCCGGCCCGCGAGTTCGGGAACCACGCCGCCGAAGCGCGCATGCAAATCGATCTGGCTGGACACGACCGACGACAGCACGGTCGTTCCGCCGGCCACCACCGCGGCTGCGGTCTCGTCGCAACTTGTCTCGACCCCGAGCACCAAGTCGTTCACGGCCGCGCCGCCTCGATGATCGTGGGGCCGACAATGCCGGCCTCGATGAGCCCGAGGCGCTCGGCGTATGCCGGGTCGTCGATATCGTCGGCCCACATGACGAGTGCGTCTTCGTTGGTCTCGACGTAGTAGCCCTTCCGGATCCCCGCGGGGCGGAAACCGAACCTGCGGTACATGCGTTGCGCCGGCTCGTTCGACACACGCACTTCGAGCGTGAGGTGACGTGCACCGCGCGCGCGGGCGTCGTGGGCGATGTTGACCAAGAGACGCGAACCGATCTGTTGACGGTGCCAGCGGGGGTCGACTGCGATCGTGGTGACGTGCGCGTCTTCGCCGACCAGCATCAAGCCCGAGTAACCCACGACGGTCGGGCCGACCTTGGCGACGTAGTACGAGCGGCTCGATCGCATGCCGAACTCGCTGACGAACAGATTCATCGTCCACGGCCGCGGGTACACCTCGGTCTCGATGCGGATCACCGTGCGCAGGTGGCGGCGGCGCATCGGCGTGAGGTGCACCTCGAGCGGGTCGCGCTGCACCGGGAGCTTGTAGAGGCCATCGGGGTCGACTGGTTCTGCCGCCACCTAGTCCCCCTCTCGCGCGGCGCCGCCTGGCTGGCGATCGGCGTTCAACTCGGCGTCTGACTTACGCAAGTAGAGCGGGGCAATGGCACTCGGGTCAACGGGGTTGCCGATCGCAGCGAGTTCCACGAGCATGGCCGCCGACGGCAGCGCGAAAAACGCGCCGTGATCGGCCAGCGTGTCGCCCACGATCACCACGTCGCCGGGGCCATCGAGTTGCGCCAGCAGCTCAGCGGGCAGCAACACCGTCGGGTCCATCACCCGCTTGATCTGCTGGTCGGTAACGCCGTAACGGGCCGCATAGACCTCGCTACGGCGGGCGTCGATCACCGCGACGATGTCGTTGCCGGCGTGACGCATGCCATGGGCGAGCAGATCAAGGCTCGACACGCCGATCATGGGCAGGCTCAGCGCCTGGGCCAGGCCGTTCGCCGTCGCGATGCCGACCCGAAGACCCGTGAACAGACCCGGACCGATGTCGACCGCGATCGCGTCGACTTGGTCGAGCGCGATGCCGGCTTGCTCACACACGAACTTCACCGCCGGCACGAGGATCTCGGCATGGCGAGGGCCCCGCGTCACCTCGGCCGACGCGACCACACCGTCGGCCGTACCGATCGCGACTCCGGCTCGTGCGGTGGCGGACTCGATGCCGAGCACGATCACTGCTGCCACCGCCGCGTCTTGTGGTCTAGGGCATCGGCACGGTCTGACCATCCGTCGAGTTCGAACGATCGGGAGGTCTCGTCGATGTCGCGAATGGTGACCGTGAG
This sequence comes from Actinomycetota bacterium, assembly GCA_013697265.1. GTDB lineage: Bacteria > Actinomycetota > Acidimicrobiia > Acidimicrobiales > JACCXE01 > JACCXE01. The sequence goes on from JACCXE010000315.1 coordinate 2,864, forward strand.
ACGTTCGGTGGTCAGCAGGTCCGACGCGAGGTCGCCCCATTCCACCAACCCGATCGCACCGTCGGCGAGGGCCTCGTCGAGGCCGAGGTCGAGTACCTCGTGCTCACTATTGAGGCGATAGAGGTCTGCATGAAACACGGGAGTAGACGCGTCGTAAACGTGGACCAACGCAAAAGTGGGCGATGTAACAGGCTCGTGTACCCCGCGCGCGCGGGCAAAGCCGCGCACGAACCGCGTCTTGCCGGCACCCAGTCCGCCGACGAGCACGATCAGGTCGCCGGGTTCGGCGAGTTCTGCCACCGCAGCCGCGAACTCGTCTGTTTCTTCGGGACTGGTCGTCACGCGTTTCACGGCGCCGCTCCCGCTGCGGCGAGTGCCTGCTTGGCGCGGATGAAGTCGGCCCGCATCTGCGCCAACGGTTGCCCGCCGCCGCTGCGCAACACGGCGGCCGGGTGAAACGTCGGCACCAGCACCGAACCGTTGCGCCAGGGGTAGGACTGGCCCCGCAGCTTCGTGATGCCTTGTTTGGCCGCAGGGGTGCCAAAGAGCAACACCTTCGTCGCAAAGTTCCCGAGGGTGATCACAACCTTGGGTGCGATCAGCTCGAGTTGCGCTTCCAACCAGGGATTGCACGCGGCGATCTCGTTGGGTAGCGGGTCGCGGTTGCCGGGCGGGCGACTCTTGACCACGTTCGTGATGTAGAGACGCGCCCGCGTAATGCCGAGTTCTTCTTGGATTACCTGGTCGAGCAGCCTGCCGCTGCGGCCGACGAAGGGTTCGCCTCGCTCGTCCTCATCTTTGCCCGGCGCTTCACCCACGATCATCAGCGAGGCCTTGGGGTCGCCCACTCCGAACACCACCTGCGTGCGCGTCGAAGCCAAATCGCACCTGGTGCAGCCGGCGGCCTGCGCCGCGATCTCGGCGAGGGTCGCCATAACGTCCCCATCGTAAAGGACGAGGGCTAGGGAACCGCCTGTCGACACGCCGCTTCCACGGCGTGCGCGGCGAGAAACCGCACCTCGTCGACGTCGGCTTCCACGACGCCGGTGGCGACCGCGACGAGCGCGTCACCGTCGAATCGGGTGTGGGACGGGTCGAAGGCGCGGGCGATGCCGTGGTGGCCGGACTGAGCGGTGAGGTGGCAGCCGGTCTTGTCGAGTGCTGCGTTCGTGGCGATTACGCCGATCGTCGTGTTGTCGAGCGGCGCGACCGGCGCGGCTGGCCACGGCAGCGCGGTCCGGGACGGGTCGCGCAGGTGGCCCGACGCGTTGGCCACCACTAGTGCGCTGACCACGAGGTCACCGTCGCGCTCGGTCGCGCTCCCGACGCCGCCGGGCCGGGTTGTGTCGGGTCCGCCGATCTTGCCGATCGTCGCGCCGGCCCCAGCACCGACAGGTCCGGTTTCCACGGTGCCGTGGTGAGCGGCGGTGCACGCCGCGTAGCCCGCGGCCGCGTCGGGGCGTACGGAGCCGTCACCCACGGCGAGGTCGTAGATGATCGCGCCGACGACAATCGGCACCCGCCCGGCTCGCGTCTCGTAACCGAAGCCTTGTTCTTCGCACCAGCGCATAGCGCCGTCGCAGGTAGCGAGGCCGAACGCGGAACCGCCGCTGAGCATCACTACGTCAACGTGGGTTACGAGACGGCCGGGCACGAGCAGTTCGAACTCACGCGTTCCTGGCGCGCCGCCACGGACTTCGCCTGACGCAACCGACCCTGGCGGCAACACAATCGCGGTGCACCCGGTGCGCGCCGCAGCATCGGTCCAGTGTCCGACACGGATCCCGGTGACGTCAGTGAGCACGAGCGAACGCGTCGACGCGCTCGTTGAGCCACTCGCCGCGTTCCATCATCAGCATGTGACCGGCGCCCGGCACTACCTCGAAATCTGCGCCGGGGATCCGTCGGGCGAGGGCGCGTCCGACGCGGGGCGGCGTCAGCAGGTCGCGGGAGCCAACGACTACGAGGGCGGGAACCGGATAGTCCTTGAGCCGGTGGCGAACCTCAAAGCCGATGACGTGGGGCATTAGCGCGCTCATCGTCTGCGGCGAGAACGCTGTCGTCATGTTTCGCGTGTGGGTGACGTGCCGAGGATCAGGTGATGTGCCGAGCGCGAGGCGCGCCATCGCGTAACCGATCTCCGCTGGCGGCATCCACGCGTTGCCCGACGCGGCTCGTCGGTTTACGAGCGCCGTCGTGCCGGGACGCGCGACCCGGTTGAACATCTTGAAGCCAGGCACGCCTTGACCAGGAGCCGCAGCCGTCGACAACAGGATCGTTCCGGCCACCCGCTCGCGTGCAAGGTCGGGAAAGTCCAGGCACATCTGCTGGGTCATCATCCCGCCCATCGAGTGACCGATGATGATCGCGTCCTTCAAGTCGAGCTGCGTGAGCACCTGGGCCACATCGCTCGCCATCCGATCGATCCCCCAACCCGCAGAGTCACTCTTCGACAGTCCGTGCCCGCGCGCGTCGAGCGCGATCACTCGGTACTCCTTGCTCAGGGCGGCGAGCTGATAGGGCCACGTCGCGACCGACAAGGTGACGCCGTGGAGCAAGACAATTGGCCGGCCCGAGCCTGCTTCGACACCGTGGATCGTCGCCCCGTCGTCCACGACGACGTCGATCGTCTCGAGGTCTTCGGCCAGAGCGAGTTCGGACATGTCAAGTTCACCTAGGGCGCGGTACTTGCGCGCACCGCGGTACGCGGCCACGACGGCGGCGCCCGCGCCAACGCCGGCGAAGCCGAGCGCGATCGCACGATTGCGGGGGCGACTCACGCAACACCGCCCTGCGTGCGGCGCGGCACGCGGGGGCCTATGCCGCACAGCACTTCGTAACTGATGGTGCCTAGCCGTTCGGCCCATTCCTCAGCAGAAATCGTTTCGTCTCCCTGTGTGCCCAACAACACGACTACGTCGCCCGGCGTGACGGTGGATTCCGGGCCGCAGTCCACCATCAACTGATCCATGGTGATGGTCCCTGCAATCGGAAGCCGCGCGCCGTCTACCAATACGCACCCATGGGCGGCAGAAAGCGCCCGGGGCACTCCGTCGGCGTACCCAAGCGGCACCGTGGCGATAACGGTGGGGTGTGGCGTCGTGTAGCGAAGGCCATAGCTCACGCCTTCTCCTGCGGCGAGGCTCTGCACATGCGTCACCTGGGCCCGCAGTTCCATCGCTGGACGCAGCGGCACCCGCCCAGCGAGATCAGGCCCGGGCGCGTAGCCGTAAAGCGCAATGCCGGCGCGCACCATCGAGTAGCGCGAGCGCGGATGGCCGAGGGCTCCGCCCGAGTTCGCGGCGTGCAACAGCCGGGGCGTCAAGCCGTGCGCGGCGAGTTTCTCAACCGCGTCGTCGAAGCGATCAAGCGCGGCTTCGGTTACACCGGTGCGGCCCAGGTCCTCGCTTACCGCAAGGTGCGTATAGAAACCTTCGAGTTCCAGTCCACGTGTCTCCGCCACTTGCACGGCCAAGCCGACCGCGGAATCGGGGTCGGCGCCGACACGGTGCATCCCGGTGTCGACCTTGACGTGCGCGGCCACCGTCACTCCCCGCCGGGCGGCGACGCGGGCGAGCGAGCGAATCGCGTCCGGTGAATACAGGGTGGGCGTCAATGCGTAGTTGACCACGTCGACCATCGCGGCGTTGACCGGTTGGGACAGCAGCAGGATCGGCGCGTCGATGCCGGCCTTGCGCAAGGCGACTCCTTCCTCGGTCAAGGCGACGCCCAGCCGTGTCGCTCCCCCACTCAGCGCGGCGCGGGCGACAGCTTCAGCGCCGTGCCCGTAGCCATTCGCTTTCACGACCGCGCACACCTCGGCGGGGCGCACGAACTCGAGAACCGCGCGCGTGTTCGCCTGCACCGCGTCGAGGTCAACCATGGCCCACGCGGGTCGGGTGCGGGCCTCAGGCATCGAATACCGCGGCCAGGGCGTGGGGCAGCAGCCCGAGCAGGTCGTCGGCGACGAGTCCGTCTTTTGGGCCCAGTCGGCCCGCGATGCCGTGGACGTGAGCGGCCGCGGCCGCGGCCTCGAACGGGGGCACGCCGCGGGCGCAGAACGACGCGAGCACGCCGGCCAACACGTCGCCAGTACCGCCGGTGGCCAGGCGTTGGTCGCCCGAGTTGGTCATCAGAACCCGCCCGCCCGGCTCGGCCACGATCGTCGTCGGCCCTTTCAGCAACACGATGCAACCTGACGAATCGGCCAGTTCTCGCACGTCCCAGATGCGATCAGCGCCGGGATAGTGGCCCGTAAGGCGATCGAACTCGGCGTCGTGCGGCGCGATGACAACCTGGCCACCGCGTTTGCCAATGACGTCGGGCCGAATGACCGACGGGTCAAGCGCGTCGGCGTCGAGGACCAACGGGATCGTGGTGCCGGCGAGCACGTCGGCCGCGCCCTCGAGCGCTTCACGCGAGCGCCCGAGGCCGGGCCCGATCACGGCGGCCGCGCACCGATCGGTGGCCTCGATCGCCGCTTTGCCCCATCGCCGCAGCGGGAGGTCGGCACCGAGCGCCGCAATCGGCTTGGGCGGGCCCGACGGTGTGCCGCCCGGGATCGCCAAACGCACCATGCCCGAGCCGGCGCGCTGTGCAGCCGCTGCGGCCAACCCGGCGGCGCCGTACAGCCCGGGCGAACCGCCGATGACACAGACCGCGCCACGCCACTTGTGGGCCACCCGCGGCCGGCGCGGCACCCAACCCCGCACGTCAGCGTTTTCGACGATGTGGGCCTGCGCCGATTTCACATCGAGACCGAGCGTCTCGACGGTTACGTCGCCCGCGTGGTCGGGGCCGTCACGGAGCAGCAGGCCCGGCTTGAACGCGCCCATCGTGACGGTGCAATCAGCGCGCACCGCGCCGTCCGAGGCAATGCCCGTGTCACCGTTGACGCCCGAGGGAATGTCGATTGCCAACACGCGAGCCCCGTTTGGATCGGGCGCCAAATAGTCGCCGTGAAAGCC
>JACCXE010000322.1 GCA_013697265.1 Actinomycetota bacterium
ATCTCATACGCGTGGGCGCAGGTGCGTCCGCCCCGCGACCAGTCCAACTTCGAGGGATGGGTGTCGGCGCGGTTCGGTTACCGGCTCTACCGGATCTTTTTCAAGACCTACACCGAGAAGTTGTGGGGCGTGCCGGCCACCGAGATCCAGGCCGACTGGGCTGCCCAACGGATCAAGAATCTGTCGTTGCTGTCTGCGGTGACGAACGCGTTGTTGCCGCGCCGAAACCAAAAAAACATCACGTCGTTGATCGAGGAGTTCCAGTACCCAAAATATGGCCCGGGGATGATGTGGGAGCGTTGCCGGACGCTGGTTGAGGAGATGGGCGTCGACGTCCGAATGCGGACACGGGCTGGAACGATTGTTCGCGACGAGACCGGCGCGGTCGCGGTTGCCAGCGTGAACGGCGACGGTGAGACCCGGAACGTGCCCGCGAGTCATGTGATCTCGTCGATGCCGATCGGCGCGCTCATCAAAGCGATGGATCCGCCCGCGCCAGCCGACGTAGTCGCGGCGGCCGACGGACTCGCCTACCGAGACTTCCTGACGGTAGCCCTGGTAATTCCGGAGCAGCTTGCCTTCCCCGACAACTGGATTTATATCCACTCGCCCGAAGTACACCTGGGTCGCATTCAGAACTTCGGATCGTGGTCGCCGTACCTCGTCAAGGAAGGTCAAACCTGTCTAGGTCTGGAGTATTTCGTCACCGAGGGCGACGAGTTGTGGAACTCGCCCGACGAGGACCTGATCGCGCTCGGCAAGCGCGAACTGGCCCAACTGGGCCTTGTGGACCCGCACCATGTCACCGCCGGCTACGTGGTGCGGATGCCCAAGGCCTACCCGATGTACGACCCGACCTACAAGAAAAACATCGAGACCATCCGGGCCTGGATGGAGAAGCACACACCGAACGTGCATCCCGTCGGGCGCAATGGGATGCACAAGTACAACAATCAGGATCACTCGATGTTCACCGCGATGCTCACGGTCGACAACATCCTGAACGGAACCAGCCACGACATCTGGGCCGTGAACGTCGAAGAGGAGTACCACGAGGAGCAAGCCGGCGAGGTCGCGCGGGCTTAGTCGCGTGGCGACGGATCTCGCCCCCGGCGCCGGCAGTGACGCCGCGAGCATCACCGCCTTGACGACCGCGGCGAGACCCCGAATCGCGTTGTGGCAAGTGGTGGTTCTCGGCTCTCACGCTGCGATGCTCGTGTGGGTTGTCTCGCACCACGAGCCGTGGTTCGACGAGGCGCAGGCCTGGTTGCTGGCCCGCGACGCTTCGGTTTACGACCTGATCGTCAAGTACCCGCGGTACGAAGGTTCGCCCGCGCTGTGGCACCTGATCCTGGCCGTGCCGGCCAAACTCGGTGCGCCGTACATCACGCTCCAAATCCTGTCGGGCGCGGGCGCGTTCCTGACCGCGGTCCTCATCGTGGTTCGGTCGCCGTTCCCGCCGTGGATGCGCGCCGCGTTGCCGTTCTCCTACTGGCTGTTCTACCAGTACGGCGTGGTCGCACGGAGCTATGTCCTGCTGGGGCCGTTGCTCTTCATACTGGCAACGGTGTGGCCAACCCGCCGCGAACGGCCCGTGCGCATTCTCGTGCTCCTGTTGCTGCTCGCGAACGTCAGCTTCCACGGGTTCCTTATCGCCGGCGGCGTAATGGCTGTTCAGACAATTGAACTCAGGCGAACGTGGGCAGAGCTGTCACCTCGCCAGCGCCGCCTCCATGTAGGTGCGCAGATCTGCTTGGGCGTAATGGCGGCCGCTTTGTTCGTGCAGCTGCGGCCGCCGCCCGACGCGAGCTTCGTAAGCGCGCGCGACTTTCATTTTCGCGTCGACGACGCGTGGCGCGCCGCGCGCAAGATAACCCAGGGCGGATTCACCGGATCCGGCCTGACCCTGTTGCTCGGGGTCATTCCGACGCTCGTATTTCTGAAGCGCTCTCGCGGCGTTCTGTTGTGGCTGCTTCCGACGGCGGCGGTCATCGCGTTCTCGGTGATCCGCTACTTCAACATCTGGCATCAGGGCGTCCTGGTACTCATCTGGATCTTCGCCTTGTGGTGCGCGTGGACTCCGACCGCCGAGCGATCCCAGCGTGGCCCCGGCCGCTGGAGCGCCGCCGCGCTTGCGGCAATGACAATCGTCGTTGCCGTGCAGCTGTCGTGGACCGCGCACAGCGTGCACTACGACATCAAGCGGCCATACAGCGGAGCGGCCGCAACGGCGCGGTATCTGAAGCCCATCGTGGCGGCCGGCGGACGGATAAACACGCGCAGCATCGAAAGCGTCAGTGTGCAGCCCTACTTCAAGTCGAACATCTTCGCCAATTACGACCGCGGCCGCGGCGGCTCGTACTGGTGGTGGTCGACGCGAGCAGATCTCCATCCAACGCCTGAACTGCTCATAACCAATCACCCCGACGCGATCGTCTACGGCGACAAACAGGGGGGACTGCCTGAGCCGCTCGTCCGCCCAGCCTTTCCGGGGTATCACGTCGGCGCGTATTTACGCGGCGCCTTGTTCTTGAAAGACCGATTCTTCGAACAGGACGGATTCTGGGTGTTCGTGCCCGACGAGGCGCGCCGGTGAAATTGCAGGCGGCGCTGCGACGTCGGCCACTCGCCATCGGCGTCGCGGCGTTCTTCGTCATGATCCTCGGGTGCTGGATCATGACAAACCCACCGGGGAGCGCTCCGGACGAGGAAGCGCATCACGTTAAGGCGGTGGCGGCCGGGGGCGGTGATCTGGTCGGAGCACCAGACCCGCAGCCTTTCACTGCCGAGCAGCGCAAGCAGTTGGTCGTGCAGAGCACCCGAGTGTTCCGTGTGCCCGGTCGCCTCGTCGACGCCAACTACGGGTGCAACCGGTTCATGCCTCAGCGGCCAGCTGACTGCCTGCGCGACGGTGGCCGACCCGGCGACTTGGACCGTTCGACCTACGTGGGTACCTACCCGCCTTTCCTTTACGTGCCCGCGGGCCTCGCCGCCCGAGCCGCACGCGATCCGTTCACCGCCGTCTACTTCGCCCGGTTTGTGTTTGGCGCAATCGCAGCGGCCCTGTTGGTACGCGCCGCGCTGGTGCTGGCGGGAGACGATCGATCTCACGGCTTCGCGCTAGTCGGGCTGGTTATGGCCACGACGCCGATGGCGCTCTTCCTCGCCGGGTCACTGAACATCAGCGGTCTGCAGATCACGGCGACGCTCTCGTTCGCGGCCGCCTTGATAGCGGCCTCGCGGGTGCCTGACGGGCTATGCGCCGGTTGGGGTTGGACGGCTTTCGCTGGAGCCGTCGCGGTCCTGTCGCGCCCCGAAGGCATCGGTTGGGTCGTGCTTTGCGTCATCCTCTTCGTTCTGCTCAAGCGCGAGCCTGACCGGGGCTGGTATCGGCGGCGCGAGGCGCTCGCCATCGGAGCCGTTTTGGGGGCGGCGACGGTCTCAATCGGTGGCTGGCAGGTGGTGTACGGATCTTCGTTCGGCTTTGGCCCGTCGGGGCTCGGTGTTGCAGCGCGAGACGTCTTCGGCCAATCCCGGTTGCTGGTCGATCAATCTGTCGGCGTGTTCGGGTGGCTCGACACCCGTCTTCCGACTGTCGTCTACCTCGCGTGGCTTGCGGTAATTGCGGGGCTCGTGGTGGGCGCGCTCATCGTCGGGTCCTGGCGGTCGCGCGCCTCCATGGTGTTGTTGGCTCTCGGCGTGATGGCGGCGGCCATCGCGATACAGGGTTTCGTTCTCGGCCCCGCCCGCTTGTCGGGCCAGCTCATCCAGGCCCGCTATGTCATGCCGTGCGCGTTGCTCCTGCCGCTCGTGGCCGGAGAAATCCTGACCCGTCGCTATCGCGGGTCGTACGCGCTGATCCCGCGCGTCGCGGTGCCCCTTTTCTCAGTCGCACACGTCTTCGCGCTGTACACCTACGCCCGCCGAAACGCCGTCGGGCGTGCAGGTTCGCGCCTATTGACCGGTGCCACGTGGTCGCCCCCCGGCGGCTGGCTGCCCTGGGCTGCGCTGGCGGTGGTGTCGCTCATTGCCGTGGGCGCCTGCGCGCTGCTCGACCGCCGCCCCTTGTCGCCGACGGCTCTCGCCTAGACCCCAGGACCCAACCCGGTCTAACTAACTACGTTTCGAGTTGGACGTCGAGGTGGCCTTTGCGCATCGACACGTCGATGTTGTGTTTGCCGTCGTCGTCTCGCTGCACCCGCAAATCGACGCTCGCCTTGCCAACGGTGAGCCGCTCGACCTGAATCTCGGTGAGCCACTCGGGTAGCGCCGGGCGCACCACGAGTTCGCCCGCCGACGCGTCGGCGTCCAGCCCGAGTAGTGCGGCCAGAATTTGTACGACGGCGCCTGACGCCCAGGCTTGCGGGACGTTGGCGCCAAGGTATTGCACCGGAAACGAACCGTTGTCGCGTTCGAGGCCCGCGAACAGCTCGGGCAATCGACGCGCCGCGAACCGCTCGGCCGCGTCGAAGAACCCGCGGGCCACCTGGCAGGCCTGCGCGTCGAAGCCGTAGTTGCGAAACCCGCTCGCCGCGAACGCGTTGTCGTGGGGCCACACCGAACCGAGTTGGTAGGAGAACGGGTTGTAGGACGGGTGCGCGGCCGACAGCGTGCGAATGCCCCAACCAGTCCACATGTCGTCGGCCAACAATCGCGTGGCCACCGACGCGGCGCGCTCGGGCGTCACTGCGCGCAGCCAGAGCAACAGGCCGGGGTTTGAGCTCACCGATTCGATCGGCTTCTTTCCACCGTCGAGGCCGAGGTAGTAAGTGCCTTCTTCCGCCCACCAGAACCGCGTCTCGATCTGTTCGGCCAGCGCGTCGGCCTCACTGCGAAGTCGCGTCGCTGCGGCGCGCTCGTCATAGACGCGCTCGACTACGTCGGCCCAGGCGCGCTTGGCCGCGACGACCAGGCCCTGGTGTTCGCACAGGGCGATCGGCAGTTCCGAAATACGACCGTCGCGACCGACGATCGCGTCGCCCGAGTCCTTCCAGCCCTGGTTGTAGTACCCGCCCGGCGCGCGTGTCTTGTACTCCTGAAGCCCGTCGCCGTCGATGTCACCGTCGGTGTCGATCCAGTTCAGCGCACGCTCGACGTTGGGTCGCACCGCGTCCAACGCGGCGCGGTCGCCGTGCCAGCGCCACGCGGTCGCCGCAGTGAGCACGTAAAGCGACGTCGACTCGTGACTGCCGTAGTAGGGCGTGTGGGGCACGAGATGCAGACTGGCCAACTCGCCGTGGCGCACCTCGTGTTCGATCTTGCCGGGCTGCATGTCGCGGGCGTCGTCGTAGCCGTCGGCCTGGAGCGCTCCGAGCGCGCGCAGGCTGCCCTGCGCGAAGCGCGACGACAGCGCCACCGTTTGCAGCGACACCGTCAACGCATCGCGACCGAACAGGCTCACGAACCATGGGATGCCGCCGGCGGGAACCCAGGCGTCTTTGCTTCGTCGTTTCTTCGGAGACTCGCCGGCGGCGGCGTCATCGTGGCGCTCCATGCGCATACTCGCCAGGTCCTCTACGGCTTGGCGCACGGTGTCGGTGACGCCGGGATCGTTGGTCGTGAAGCGGGTGGCGGCGTCCACCCACCGTCGCTGAGCCTTGTCGCGGTCGGTACCGATAACGAGGGCGTGACATTGGTTGGGAGGGTGCTGGGGACGGCTCTTACCAAAGGCGGGCCGCCACAGCAGGCACGTATGCCACGACGCTCCCGGTTCGAGTTCGACGCGGAAGGCGATCGCGCCGTTGACCCACGCGGGCGGTGAGTCGGCGAGGGCGACCTCGATCATGATCGAGC
>JACCXE010000483.1 GCA_013697265.1 Actinomycetota bacterium
GCCCCGAGTGCGCAAGCCGCGCGCGGCGTCGTCGCGTCCCCCGAACAAGGCGGCGCCTCCGGCCACGACGAGGGCCGGCAACGCGATCTGATCGCCGGCCCAGTAGCCAAGCTCCCGGCCGACGAGGCCGAGGCCGGCAACGGTTGCGATGATAGCGGCGCTATCGATGGCGGCGCCCCGCCGGGGTGGTGGCAACGGCTCGTCGGACTCCGGCGCCGACAGCCACAGCGCGCCGTAGACCACTGCGCCGATGCCGCCGCACAAGGCCAGCACAACGAAAGCCAACCGGATCACACCGACTTCGACACCCATCGATGCGGCCACGCCCGACGACACGCCGCCGAGAAGGCGCGACCGCCGACGGCGGGTCACCGTGAGGCGGAAAGGCAGCACCGGCATCTGTCGATGGTCGCACGAAAGCCCTGCTCCGACCATCGGGAACGACCCTGAGCGGCTCCTGGAACGGATCAGGGTGATACCCGATAGCCGCACGGCGCCGGATTCCGCACGATGCCTGTATGACCACAGCCGGCTCACCCAGCACCAGCTCAACCGCCCCGCCCAGCCCCGAGCCCTACAAGCTCATGCGAGCGCGCAAGGGTCGCATGATCGCCGGCGTTGCCGCCGGCCTCGCCCAGGCGTCGGGCCTCGACGTCACGGTCGTGCGGATCTGCATCGGCGCTTCGCTGCTCACCGGACTCGGATGGATCGGCTACATCCTGCTGTGGATCGTGCTGCCAGACGAGCAGCCCTCGCGGGGCCGCACGATCGAGCCAGCACCCGAGAACACCGCGCGCATCATCCGGGTCGCGCTCGTCATCGCCGCCCTGCTCGGCGTGCTCGACCAGTTCGGCGGCATCTGGCCCTTCGGATACCGCAATCACACCAACTTCGGCTTCGACGGGGTCCTCGGGTTGATCCTGCTCAGCCTGGGCGTTGGTGTCCTGTTCAGTCGTCACCGGCCGGACCGCAGCTGGTGGGAAGCCTCGCCGCCTCCCCCGAACCAAGCCGCGGCTCCACCTACCGTTGCGCCCCCAGCGCCCGCCGGTGACGACCTTCTCGCCGAAGCGGCCGCGCTCGACGACACCGTCACCTTCGAAGGTCCGTTCAGCGCCCCGACGACCGAGGTCCACACCGCCGTCGTCGACGCGGTGGAGCGGGCCGAGCAAGCGGGCACGCCCGACAAGCCCAGGACGAGCGCCGCGCTCGGCTGGGCCCGCGCCGTGGGCTGGTTTGTACTGCTGTGGTGGGTGTTCGGCGTGCTGGGTTTCGTCGCGCTCTGGCGCTACGGCGCGCTAAGCGTCACCGCTCCGGTGGTCGTAGGTGTGGCGTGCTGGGTCGTGTTCACGGCGGTGCTCAACGCGCTGATCCGGGTACGCAGGCCGGCTGCGGTGATCGGCACCTTGTTCCTACTGCTGGTGCCGGGCGTGCTCGGCTTGGCTCAGATCGAACCGGTCGGGCCAGTGGGCACCCGCACGCTGCGGCCGATAGCGGCGTCCGCCGTCGAGCGTCACTACCGCCAAGCGATCGGAGAACTCGAGCTCGACTTCTCCGCTACGAGGTTCAGCAAGAGCCGTCCGACCAACGTCGACGCCCGCATCGGCGCCGGCGGCATGATCGTCACAGTCCCCAACGATGTGGCGCTCACGGTGAACAGCAGGATCGACACGGGTGGCTACGACATCTTGTCCAAGCGCACCGCGGCCGGCGTCGGTCAAACCGAAACGCTGCGCTTCCCCGGCTGTGAGGGCGCCCCCCGGTTGCGCTTGCGCCTCGAAGGCGGCGCCGGCTGGATCCAGGTGAAGCGCGCCAACGGCACTTCCACCGCAACCTGCGGCGCCGCGTAGCCTCATGGGATGCCACGCCGCGCGACGGTCATTGCGTTCGTACTAACCGCAGCGCTGCTCGCGAGTTGCCGTGGTTCGAAGTCCGACGACAACGGGGCGGCGACGACGACCAGCACAATGAACACGTCGACCACAGTCGCCGTTTCCATCGAGGCCGCCGCGCTCGAGACAATCCTGCTCAACGACCTCCCCGACGGTTACATCCAAGAACCCGACGACGTGGGCGACACCGGCCCGTCTGATCTCGCCAAGGCGGTGCGCGACGACGGCAACGACGACGCCGAGACCGTGCTGACGGCCAACGGATTCGTCGCCGCCTACCAGCGCCTCTGGACCAAGGGTGACGGCGCCGTGGTCGACTTCGTAACCGAGTTCAAGACCCCAGCCGGCGCCCAGGCCTATTTCAAGCGACTGGTCGCGGCGGCGAGCGAAACCGACGAGACCACGACGGTCACCGAATTCGCCGTCACCGGTATCCCGGGAGCGAAGGGGTACGCGGGTCACTCGGCCGACGGCGACTCAGTAGTGGTCGTGTTCAGCCGCGGCACCTACGCCCTACAGATCGTGGTGAACGGGCTCGATGCCAACCCGGCGCTGGCGAATTCGCTTGCCACCCAGCAGTACAATCTGGCTGCGTAAGTGCTGCGCGACTCATGCCGCGCAACCGTTGTGGTCGGCGCCCAACACGGGCTGATCGCAACGGTTCTGAGGCAGGAGTCCGTTCAGTGCCCCCCCGCCCTGGTGCCGATGTCTTGACGTCTTCACAATGGCGGAGAGGGGGGGATTTGAACCCCCGGACCCAGTTTCCCAGGTCAACTCATTAGCAGTGAGTCCGATTCGGCCGCTCTCGCACCTCTCCCGAAGGGGCAGAGATTAGCCGTAGACGCGGAGCGCCCCCGCCTTGCGGCGGGGTCCCTTCACTAGGTTCTTGGCTCTACGGATTAGCCGCCGTACAAGGCAAATCCCGAGATGCGCACGCCACCCGACAGCGCCGCCGAGAAGTTCCCCGATGCTCACGGCGGCCTGGCGGAGGGGGCGGGATTCGAACCCGCGGAGGCTTGCACCTCAACGGTTTTCAAGACCGTCGCATTCGTCCGCTCTGCCACCCCTCCAGGGCGAAAACCTTACTTAGCGGCTGATCTGGCCCCGTAGCTCGCGGGCCCACGCGTCGGCGGTCCGCCACGACTGTTCTGCGTCTCGGCGGATGGCCGCTCCGTGTTCGCCCGCGGCGGGGTAGGAGCCGAGGAACTTCAGCTCGGCCAACGACGCGTGCAAGTCCCGCAGGCAGTCGAAAACCACCTCGTCATCTATGTGGCCGTCGAAGTCGATGATGAAGCAGTAGTTGCCGAGGCCCGCCTTGGTGGGGCGGCTCTCCAACTTGGACAGGTTGATGTTGCGGGCCGTGAACTGGCCGAGGATCGAATGCAGCGAGCCGGGTTGGTCGGCGCGCTGAAAACACACGATCGACGTCTTGTCGTGGCCGGTCGGCGCCGGGATCCTCTTGGGTTGCACCAGCACGAACCGGGTGGCGTTGTCGGGATGGTCCTCGATGTCGGTCGCCGCGATTTCAAGGCCGTACAGCTCGGCGGAGAGCGCTGGGCCGACGGCGGCGTCGCGCACCGACGGGTCGGCCACGGCGCGTTCGCCGACAATGCGGGCGGCGTCCGCAGTGGAGTTCGTTGCCACGAACTCGGCGCCCGGCGCGTTCGCCAGGAGCCACTCGCGGCACTGCGCCACCGCGACCGGAAGGGTGAGCACCCGCTCGACGTCGGCAATGGCGAGGCCGGGCGGCGTCAGCAAGTTCATCACGATGCGCTTGACGACCTCGCGCTGGATAAAAAGGTCGTGATCGAAGATCAACGCGTCGAGCGTGAGGTTGACGGTGCCCTCGATCGCATTCTCAATCGGCACAAAGGCGGCATCGACCTCGCTTGACTCGACCGCGGCCAGCGCCTCGGTCATCACCCCATAGGGCACCAACTCACATGTGGCCAGGTCGGCCTCGCCGAGTAGCGCCTCCTCGGTGAAGGTGGCATGCGGGCCAAGAAAACCGATGCGGGTGAGATCACTCATGCGTGGATCGACAAGACGTTGGTGATCGAGTTGTCCTCGGTCGAAGTTTCTCCGGCCAGGGGGCCGATCGTGACGGTGAGCGTGGCGTCGCCGGGCGTCGCCCGCAACCCACGTAGCGTCAGCGCCACGCGTTTGCCCGGGCTCAGATCGACGAAATCGCGGGCCGTGTCGACCCCTGTGGCCGAGGTCAACGTGGCCATGACCGTGACCTTCTTCTGCGCGACATTCCCGATATTGGCGACCACGACCTCCAGTCGAATCGATGGGGTCTTCGGCAACAAGAACTTTTCGCCTTCCTTGCCCACCGCGGCGGGCGTCGTCCGTATCAATACGGTCGACACGTCCACGATGGGCGCGACCGACGAGTTCGCCTTGAGGATGTTCACGAACGCGGTGAGCTCGGGCGATTCCCACTGCGTGGGATCCGCGATCCACACGGAGGCGGCCACGGCCTTGGCCGCCTCGTTCGCCAGTTCGGACGCCACCACATCGCTGAAAGCTTTGTAGGTCTGATCTGCGGCGATCATGTTGCGCCCCGTCGCCACCAACCGTTCGACGATCGGGGCCGGGGTCTGTGCACTCAGAGCCGCGATCATGTCTTTGGCCGCCGCTCGCGCACCGAGCACCCGCAGCTGGAGCGTGGCGACAAGAAGGGTGTGCGCTTCGTCGACGCCCGACGGGGGCTCGATGTCTTTCACCGCGTCGAGGGTGTCCTGGGTTTGCTTGACGACTTGGTTCAGCCGGTTTCGGGTGCCGGGCTTGCCTAGATCGCTCGCATTCTCACGCACCCCCAACAGGTCCGCGCCCTGTGAGGTGGAGTCGGCGATGAGCGGACGCACTTCGTCGAGGTAGCCGAGTTGCCGCAGCTTCTCGTCCCGCCCCCCGCTGGCAATCGCGTGGACCCCGAGCGCGAGCAAGCTCAGCACCGTTGCGGCTACAAGAACACGGGCGCGCCGCTGACGTACGGAAAGACGGCGTGGCGGCACATCACCAAACTAAAGCGTCAGTGCCCTGCCGTCTTATCGAGCGTGCGGATGAGGTTGGCCATGCCGACCATAACCTTCTCGGCAATCTTGAAATCTTGTTCGCACAGCGCCAGCAGATCCCACGACGCGATGGCCAGAGCTTTGACGTTGCCGGAGGCAACGATCGTGGCCGAGCGCGGGCCCTTGTCGACCACGGCAATCTCACCGAAGTAGTTGCCGGGGTGCAGCGTGGTGCGCTTCTTGCCGTTAATCGACAGCTTGGCTTGACCTTCGACGATCAGAAAAAACGGGCCGCCGGGCTGCCCTTCCCGCACGATCGCCTGGCCATCGGAATAGAGCTCTTCACGACATCCGGCCAGCACCGCTTTGAGATCGCGATCAGACATCGACGAGAACAAAGGAACAGCGCGTAGCGCCGCCAACTGATCGGACTTTTTCTTGAGCATCAATCTCTCCCCGTGAGACCCCCAGTGCGCTCAGCTTAGGAGGTGGGCCTCGGCGGGGAGTCGTTGTTGTTCCGGTTCGGTCTCCGCTGCCTTCTTCGCGGCGGGCGCCTTCTTGGCCGGGGCGGCCTTCTTCGAGGCGGGCGCCTCCTTGGCCGGGGCGACCTTCTTCGCGGCGGGCGCCTTCTTGGCCGGCGCCGCCTTCTTCGCGGCGGGCTTGGCCTTTTCCCCGGTGACTGACGGTTGCGTCTGTGGCACCGCGCTCTCGAAGTC
>JACCXE010000330.1 GCA_013697265.1 Actinomycetota bacterium
CGATCGACTCGATCGTCTGTTTCCGTTCAGCCGCGGTGAGCATCAGGCGGTCTCTGGCTTCCGCGCGTAAATCACGAGGCTCTTGCCTATGACGGGCGCGAGCACCGCTTCGGCCAGGCGCAACGGCGGCGGCCGCGACGTGATGTCCCACACGAGCAACTGGTGGTACGCCTTTACGAGCGGGTGCTGGGCGTTCTGCACGCCGACCGCGCACTTGAGCCACCAGTACGGGCTGTGCAGCCCGTGGGTGTGGGCCGACCCGGTTACGGCGAGCCCCGCATCGCGGATGCGGCCTTCGAGCACGCCCTGGCGGTAGATGCGGATGTGGCCGCCGGGCTGATTGTGATATTCGTCGCTCAGCGCCCAGTTCACGAGCTCGGGGCCCCAACGGGGCACGGTGATCGCGATCGTGCCGCCCGGCTTCAACACGCGGGCTAGCTCGGCGATGGCGATCGTGTCGGGCGGGATGTGCTCGAGGATTTCGCTGGCGATCACGCGGTCGAAGGCAGCGTCGACAAATGGCAGCTTCAGAGCGTTCGCAACCGTGGACGTGCCGCACCCCGGTTCGATCTCGCCCGACTCTTCCATCGCGTGCATGAGCCCGGCGGTGGTCTTCACTTCGACATCGTCGGCGTCGAGGGCCACAACCCGGGCACCGCGGCGCGCCGCCTCGTAGGCATGACGCCCGGCGCCGCAGCCCATGTCGAGCAGGCGGTCGCCTTTCTTCACGCCCAGGCGGTCGTAATCAACGGTGAGCATTAGCCAGGACCTCTCGGTATTCGCGCACGGTGCCCTCCGCGCAGGCCTTCCACGTGAACATGCTTTCGACGCGTTTGCGTCCGTTGCGCTCAAGCGACTCGCGCAACACCTTGTCGTCCAACACCTGGATGATCGCCGCGGCCAGCGCGCCCGGATCGTTGGGCGGCACCAGGATGCCGGTGGTGCCGTCGGTGCCCACCACCTCGGGCAGCGCGCCGCCGGTGGTGGCCACGAGCGCGGTCGAACACGCCATCGCCTCGACCGCGGGCAACGAGAACCCTTCGTAGAGCGACGGCACAACCGCCACTTCGGCTTCGTTGAATAACTCGACCATGCGGTCGTCGCTGATGCCGGTCGCGAATGTGACGACATCTTGCAACCCGAGTTCGGCCACCCGCGCCGCGACCTTCGACCCCGATCGCGGCTTACCGACAATCGTGAGGCTCACGTCGCGTTCGGTCTTGACCTTCGCGACGGCTTCGAGCAGCGGCATCAAACCCTTGAGGGGGACGTCGGCCGACGCGGTGGTCATCAAGCGGCCCGGCACCTTCTTCACGTGCGGCAGGCGACGGAAGCGCACGTGGTCGACTCCGACGGCGACCACGCCCATGTTTTCGGCGGGCACACCCATCTGGGCGGTGATGTCGCGCTTGGACGACGACGACACCGTCACCAGCCGGGGCAACTGTTTCGCCACACGCTTTTGCATGCCCAAGAACGCGTACCAACGCTTGAGCGTCAGGTACTTCATCGGGCTGGCGTGGCTCAGGTCGAGGTCGCGGTCGACCGTGATCGGGTGGTGCAGCGTGGTGAGCAGCGGCCAGCCGTCTTTCACCACGCCGAGCAGGCCCGAGCCGAGGCACTGGTTGTCGTGGATGACGTCGAAGTCTCCGACCCGGTTGGCCAGCACCTTGCGGATGCGCCGGCTCCACGTGCGGGGTTCGGGAAAGCCTCCGCTGGCCATGATCAGGAATTCTTCGACGTCGATCAGCGACTTGAACTCCCACGGCCACGGCACCCGGAACGGGTCGGGTTCGCGGTACAGGTCGAGCGAGGGCACGGGAGTGAACTTCACGCCGTCGTCGAGCACCGGATAGGGCGGCCCGCTGAACACTTCGACCTCGTGGCCGAGGTCGACCAGCGCCTTGGTGAGATAGCGGGTGTAGACGCCCTGGCCGCCGGAATGGGGGTTGCCGCGATAGATCAGGAACGCGATGCGCAGAGGCGCTTCGGGGGTCTGCGCATCCATGAGCCGAACAGGCTACTTCGTCGACTTGACCGTTCGGTCAAGAACTGCGGCCGCTACCAGCACGAACAGCATCCAGCCGATCATCGGTCGATCGCCGTAGCGGACGAAAGGTGTGAGGCCAGATCGGCGGTGAAGCGTCTGGGTCGCCACAGCCTGAACACCAAGTTTCGACACCTTCGACGTGTTGCCGTACGCATCGACGAACGCGCTGTGGCCCGTCGGTGCCGCTTGCACCAGGTCGCGCCCTGTTTCTACGGCCCGCAGTTGCGCCGCCGCGACCTCTTGGGCCGGCACCTGGCGGCCCTTGAACGACGACGCGTTCGTGGGAACCAACAGCACCTCGCCACCCGCCCGCACCGCTTCGCGGGCTCGGTCGGCGAAGAACACCTCGTAGGAGATCACCACGCCCAGTTCGACGTGGCGGGTGAGCAACAGGCCGGGTCCGGTGCCCGGAAACGCGTCGCGGGGCACGGCCGAGAGGTCAGCCAGCCTGTTTATGAGCCCGCGGGCGGGCACGTACTCGCCGAACGGGACGCGGTGCACCTTGTCGTAGCGGTCCACGATCTTGCCGCTGCGGTCCCACGCGACCGCCGCATTCTTGAAGCGGTCGGCGCCGAAGTCCTCGACCACCCCGGCCACGAGGGTCGTGTGCAACTCGGTGGCGAGTTTGCCCACGTCGAGGCGGACGGGATCTTTCGCGATCGGGCCGGGCAGGTCGATCACGTCTTCGGGCCACACGAGCAGGTCGAAGCGGCCTTTGAGCGCAGCTGTTGCCTCGAGCTGGTTGCCGTAGACGTCGGTGACGTCGTTGTCGACGGCGCGTAGCCCGCGCACGCCACCGCCTTGCGCGTAGGCCACGCGGATGGGCTTGGTCGCCCGCGGCGCCTTCACGAGAGTCGACGCCGCGGTGAGTAGCACGAACAGCACCAGCGCGGCCGTGGCGGTGCGGCGTAGGCCCGGCGCCTTGATCCGCAGGGCCACGACGATCGCGCACAACGCGGCGCCCACAAACGCGGCCGCGAACACCAGAGCGAAGTCGCCACCCGCTCGGGCCAGCACCAGCAACGGCCCGTCGACTTGGCCCAACGCCGCGCCGGCCATGGGCAGGCCCCCGAGCGGGAACCGGTAACGGAAGGCTTCGCCCAACATCACTACCGCCGGCAGCGCCGCCAGCATCGGGCCACGGGTGCGGGGCAACACGATCACGGGCAGCGTCGCCAACAGCGTCTCGAGCAGCACCAGCAACACGGCGCCGGGCAGCGAGAACTCGACCATCCAACCCAACCCGATCGTGAAGAACGTCAAGAAGAAAACGAAGGCGCGGCGCAAGCGCGCCTTGGCGCCCACCTCGAGCATCACGCCAGCCAACGCCGCGTAACCGATCGGCGCCAGCCACCAGTAACGGAACGGGGGCAACGCGAGCGCGGCAAGTGCGCCACCCGCGGCCGCGAGCGGTAGCGCGAAACGTCCCTTCATGGCGCGGCCCGCGCGGCCCGCGCAGCTTGGCGGGCCCGCTCGCGGGCGGGGGCTAGGTAGTTACGGGCTAATACGGTGCGGGTGGGCATGTCTGGTTATGCACAAGTAAACTCGCTGGCCACGTTTCGTCACTCTGAAGGACCGCATCTTTGGCTCCAAATCCTGAGTTGGTCGCAGAGCAGCACTATCTCGACCGGGTCTACCAACGCCTAGAGCAGCAACGGGAGCGCGCCACGGCCCAGCTCAGCGACGTGCTGATGCAGGGCGGCGTCACCCCACAGTCGGTGGTAGAGCGCGAGATGATGGCCGAGCAAGCGCAGATGCGGATGGGGCAACTCGACGTGGGCCATTTGCCGATCTGTTTTGGCCGGATCGACCGCGACCAGAGCCCGTCCGAGCAGGGCCTCCCCGGCGAAACCTTCTACATCGGACGCATGGGCGTGTGGGACGAGGAGCAAGATCCACTTGTCGTCGACTGGCGTGCGCCGGTGGCCGAGCCGTTCTACCGGGCCACCGGGCGCCATCCGATGGGCTTGGCCCGTCGCCGCCACTTCGCCTGCACCGGCTCGCACATCGACGCGATGGAAGACGAGGTCTTCCGCTCCGACGCGTTGCCGGCGTCCTCCGATGTCGAGATGGTCGGCGCCGGAGCGCTGCTGGCCGCGCTTGAGCGTGACCGCACCGGCCGCATGCACGACATCGTGGCCACGGTCCAGCGCGAGCAAGACGAAATCATCCGCGGTTCGATGCACGGCGTGCTGGTCGTGCAAGGCGGGCCCGGCACCGGCAAGACCGCGGTTGCGCTGCACCGCGCCGCCTATTTGCTCTATACGCACCGTTTCCCGCTCGATCGCCAAGGCGTGCTGGTGGTCGGGCCCAACCCGCTGTTCCTGCGCTACATCGACCAGGTGTTGCCGTCGCTGGGCGAAACCGGCGTCGGATTATTCACGGTAGACGGGCTGGTGCGCACCCTGCCCCACAGCCACGTGAGCAACCGCGGGTCCGAGCCGAGCGCGGTGGCCCGCATCAAGGGCGACGAGCGGATGATCAAGGTGATGCGCCAAGCGGTTAAAGACCGCGAGCGGTCACTGGCCCGCGACGCCAGAATCCCCTTCGGCGCGTTCAACCTCACGCTGCACGTCGACGAGTCGGCCGAGATCGTCAACCAGGTCAAGCGCCGGCCCGGCACCCACAACGCCCGTCGCCGCCAAGTTGAACAGCTCGTCTACAAGCGGTTGCTCGGTGCGCACGACCGCGCGCTCGAACAGTTGCGCCCGGCTCACGACGACCAAGACCCGCTGGCCCGTCTCGCGGGCCTAGGCGACACAGAAGAGGATCGTGATCACGCCGAGTCAGTGCGCGAGGCGGCGGTGGCCGAAGAGAAGGAACGGCGCGCCCGCCTGTCCCGCGTGCCTGAACTCGCCGCGGCACTCGACCGGATGTGGCCGCTGATCTCACCCGAAGAACTTCTCCACGACCTCCTCGGCGCTAAGGCGCTGGTGCGCCTGGCGGCCCGCGGTGTGCTGAGCGACGACGAAGCCGACCTGTTGGTGCGGGCCCGCAGCGAAACGTTCGAAGAAGTGCCGTGGACCTCAGCTGATCTCGGCCTCATCGACGAACTGCGCATCTTTCTGGGCAAGGCCGTGCCGCGCGGCACCCACGCCGACGACGAAATACGCACCTACGGGCACGTGATCGTGGACGAGGCCCAGGACCTGTCGCCCATGCAGTTGCGGGTGCTGGCCCGACGGTCGCTGGGCTCAATGACCATCGTGGGTGACATCGCGCAGGCCAGCGGCCACTGGACGCCGTCGTCGTGGGATCAGGTGCTGGCCCACTTGCCCTCGGTGGGTCACGAGGCTCGTCTCGTGGAGCTCACGGTCAACTACCGCACGCCGGGGGCAATCATGGACGTCGCGGCCGCGGTGCTCGCCGTTGCGGCCCCCGACTTGCGCATGCCCCGATCGGCCCGGCCCGGCGGTCAGCCGCCCCGGGTGGTCGTTACCGGCGACATCACGGCGTCGGTGGTCGAAGCGGTGCAGGTCGAACAGGCCCGGGGCGGCACGCTGGCCATCGTGTGCTCGCCGGCCGAAGAGCCCGCGCTCGCGGCCGCGCTCGCGAATGCGGGAATCGAGGTCGGCCGCGACGAGGAAGGCCTAGAGCAGCCGGTGGCGCTCGTGCCCGTCGTGCTGGCCAAGGGCCTCGAGTTCGACTCGGTGATCGTGGTTGAGCCGACCGAGATCGTGACCGACGAGAAGTTCGGCCTGCGGGCGCTGTTCGTGGCCCTGACCCGCGCCACCAAGCGGGTCACGATCGTGCACTCCAAGGACCTGCCACCCTCGCTGATAGCAGGCCTTCGAGGATCAGCCGAGCAGGGAAGCGAGGCTCTTGGTGCCGATGCGCTCGTTCGACGTTGAACGATTGGCCACCGCTTCGCGGTAGGCGTTGCGGCGAGCCTCGGCCCGCACCGCGTTCGGGTGGGCCCGACGCGCCTTGC
>JACCXE010000334.1 GCA_013697265.1 Actinomycetota bacterium
GCCCAGCACCGCGTGCACGATGCCGAAGATCGTGGTGACGCACAACACCGCGCTGAGGAAAACCACGCTGCGGCGAAGTCGAATCGCGTCTCGAGCCACGTACCAGCCGAGGCCAATGAGCGGGAGATACTCAAAGTACAGGCGGGCGCCGACGAGAGGCACGCGGTAGTTCTCGAATACCGCCGAGTTGACTGCGGCTACGCCAAACCACACTCCGAAAACTGACAAAGGGCGCAGCCATGATTTTGATGCGTCGATTACCTCGCGCCAATGCCCGGCTCGCGCCGTCAGCACCAGCAGCCCGACCACTAACAGAACGTCTCGCAGAAGGATCAGCCGCGGATCGCCAGTGCCGGCTTTGCGGATGTAGTCGCCGAGCGGGAACATCACGAGCAGCGCCGCAAACGGCAAAGCGGGCACGCGGACACCGCCGACGAACAAACCGATGAGCGCCGCTGCGCCCGCCACCGCCACGACGGCGCTGGCGTTCACAAACGACCCGTCCTTCCCCGTCGAAGCCCAGCCGGCAACACAAGCAAGGCCGACTACGAGCGCTATCTCTAGCCCGGGGCGGGCGCGCCGTTGGCTAAGCGCGGGAAACACACAGGCAGTCTGGCACCCGTCGAGGCCGAACCCCGATCAAGTTGCCGAGGCGACGAGCTTCTCGCTGAGCGCCCACAACGCCGCAGCCTTGGCGTCGTCCTGCGCAGCCGCGTTTGGCTTCACGATCTTCACCGGGCCCCAGTTTCCTGCGAAGGTGCGTTGCAGGTAGGCCCCGGTTTGGCCTTCCAAGCCGGGCTGGCTTGCCGCGTAAACCGACGGGCCGGCGCCGGCCGCGTTCGAGATGTATAGCGGCGTGGCCGAAATGATCGCGATGCCGATTTCCATCAGCCGGTGCGCGTCGCCGTCGCGGCCGAAACCTGAGCGCACACCCCCGGGGTGCACGGCAAACGAGGTCACGTCGCTGCCTGCTTGCTTCTCCCGCTTGGCCAGTTCACGCGCAAACAAGATGTTGCCGAGCTTCGACTTCGAATACGCATTCATGCCGCGGTAGCCGTCGGTAGAACGGAAGTCGCTTTCGACGAGGTCGGCGGCCCCGCGATGCGCGATAGAGCCGACGGTGACGACGCGGCCATTGCCAGCTTGGCGAATGCGATCAATCAGCAGCGACGTCAACAGGAACGTGCCGAGGTGGTTCGCCCCGACGGTCATCTCGAAGCCCTGCGCCGTGAGTATGGGGCGAGACAACACGGCGCCGCCGTTGTTCACCAACACGTCGAGACGGTCGAACGCGTTGAGGATGTCATCTGCGCACGACCGGATCGAGGTAAACGACCCCAAGTCGAGCGAGAACACCTTTACCTCGCCGGTGTTGCCGCGCTTTTCGATGTCGGCTGCGGCCTCCTGGCCCTTGACCTCATCGCGGCTTGTGATCGCCACGGTCGCGCCCTTTTGCGCAAGTTGAGCCGCGGTCTCCTTGCCGATCCCACTGTTGCCACCGGTCACTACTACGACCTTGCCGTCCATTTCACCCATAGCGGCAGAGGCTACGGCACCTAGAAGATGAGACGAACAGGCAGAGGGTAGAGCGGACCAAAGCGGTCGACGATCACCGGGGTCGTCACGATCAACACGCAAAGCGCCGTGACGTAACCGATGACCCGCGTTCGAAACGGCTCGGGGCGTTCGACGAGGTAGCCCGCGGCCATCACGACCGCGGGCAGCAGATACACGGTAGAGCGCGTGACGTCGTCGACCATTACAGCGGTAAGCGCAGACCCCGCAGCGCACAGCGCGGTCGCCCACGCGACCCAGGCCCGCTCGCGCATCGGACGGATGAGCCCGATAACGAGCAGGCCCCACAGACCTTCGAGGGACAGCGCGAGCGCAGGCGGCATCGTGGCCCAGTGGTCGAAGAAGACCGACGGGCCGACCTCGGATTTTCCGGTCGACAATCCGTACTGGTGCCCGAGATAGAGGCGCAGCGCGATGTACGCGACCAGCGCGGCCGC
>JACCXE010000398.1 GCA_013697265.1 Actinomycetota bacterium
GCCACGATCTCGGCCTCTGTCGGGTGGTGGTCGAGGCCCAGCTCGTTATCAATGTCGTCGGCGTGCACCGCACCGTCGAACAGCAGTGCTTCGACGCCCCGGCCCAACGAGCCGTCGAAGCCCCCGCCCGCCGGTGCGTTCCAGGCATTGTCGTCGAGGACGTCGAGCAGGCCGCCCAGCTGGATGGTCGCCGCGTCGAGTTCGTCGGCTAGTTCGGCTCCGGTGAGGCCGCGGCGGTCTTCGACCTGGCGCTTGGTGACGGGCGGCGTGCCCTGACCGTCGAGATCACCGGCGGCGATCTCGGCGATCGAGCCGACGAAGTGGCCGGCGACGTCGCCCACGGTCCAGCCTTCGCAACGACTTGGGGTCGCGAGTTGCTCGGCGGTCAGTGGCCGCACGAGGTTCGAGAAGCGTGCGAGCACGCCACGAAAGGCTTCGGTTATTTCTTCTCGGGATTGGAGGGTGTCCATGGCTGCCACCCTGCGCCTCGGACGTAGAGCCGCCAATTACCTCTGAGGTCATGGTCGCCGGCGAGGCCCGTGACCTACCGTCGGTGCATGACGGCATTGCCGGTTTTGGACACCGAGGGTGACGGCGCCAGCCGCGCTGGCTCATTGCTGCGCCAATGGCGGCTACACCGACGGCTCAGCCAGCTCGAACTATCGAACCGGGCCGGCGTCTCCACGCGCCACTTGAGCTTCGTCGAGACCGGCCGGGCCAACCCGAGCCGCGAGTTGCTGCTGCACCTCGGGCGCTCGCTCGGGATGCCGCTGCGCGACTGCAACCGCCTGTTGCTCGCGGCCGGTTTTGCGCCCGTGTTCGGCGACGCACCGCTCGACGCTCCTGAACAACGCGACACGCTGGCCGCGGTACAGCGCGTACTCGACGCGCACGAGCCATGGCCGGCGCTGGTGATGGACCGCCACTGGAACCTCGTCACCGCGAACAAGGCGGCGATGATGTTCGTCGAAGACGTCTCGCCCCAACTTATGACGCCGCCGGTGAACGTGTTGCGGGTGTGCCTGCATCCCGACGGCTTGGCGCCTCGCATCGCGAACCTCGGCGCGATGGCGCACCATGTGTTGGCCAGCCTGCAGCGCCAGATCGACGGTCTGGGCGACCCGGTGCTCGTCGCGCTCGCCGACGAGTTCCGGGGCTATGTCGCGCACGTCGACATCGAGGACCACGACGGCGACCACGGCCTCGCCGTAACGATGGAGCTGCGCCGCGGTGACGCCACGCTGCGCTTCGTGAGCCTGATCGCGACGTTCGGCAGCGCGGTCGACGCGACCACGTCGGAGTTGACTATCGAGACGTTCCTGCCGGCCGACGACGCGACGGCGGACGCGCTGCTCGAAACTCGGCTCTGACCACGTCGGCCATGAAGCGGCCGATGGTGAGCATCGGTGGGGGCTTCTTTTAGCAGTGACGATCGCTGTCGCGCTCTAAAGCGTACGCCCGTACTGCTTGGCCAAATCCTCGAGGATGCGTACGCAGTCGTCTGCGGTCTCACGGATCACGTCGGCGACGGGACGCACCTCCTCGATGCGGCCCACCACCTGACCTCCCAGCGCTATGCCGGCTTCCATGTCGCCGCCGAAGTAGAGATCCATGGCGTTGCCGAACGCGGCCATGGGCGGCGTCTCGGTGTCGAACTCGAGCGCGTTGGTGCGATCGGTGCGCAGCGCCCGCATCGCCATTTTGTCGGCGCGGCCCAACACCACCGTGTCGGCCTCGGTCGCATTAATGATCGCGTCCTTCCAGTTCTGGTGGACGGGCGACTCGGCCGCGCTCACCATGCGGGTGCCCATCTGCACGCCCTCGGCACCCATGGCCAGAGCGGCGGCCATCGTCGGGCCGTCGATGAATCCGCCCGCCGCGATGATCGGCACGTCGACCTTCGAGCGAATCAGCGGCAGCAACACCATCGTCGCGATCGGACGCGGGCTCTTGAAACCGCCACCCTCGCCGCCCTCCACGATCAACCCGTCCACGCCGGCGTCGACCGCCTTGAGCGCGCCAGCAAGGTTGGGCACCACGTGGAAAACGGTGAGGCCGCCTTCCTTCAGCACTGAGGTGTACTTGGTCGGCGAGCCGGCCGAGGTCGTGACGAACTTCACGCCCTGGTCGATCACGAACTCGGCGATGGCCGGGTCGCGCACGAAGGCCTGCGCGATGTTCACACCGAACGGTTTGTCGGTGAGGTCGCGCATCTTGCGGATCTCGTTCTTCACGTTGTCGAGCTCACCAGACGACGTTTCGATGATCCCCATCGCGCCGGCGTTCGACACCGCTGAGGCAAGCTGCGAACGCGCGATCCATCCCATCGGTGCTTGGACGATTGGAATCTCGACGCCGAGCATGCGCGTGACGCGGTTGTCGAAAGGCATGCGTCCATCATTGCCTCGCCGGCCGGCTGGCATTGCGCCTTGAGGTCGTCCCGTGCGTAAAGCTGTGGACATGCCGCAAACCGACCCGGCCGCGCTCGCCGAACTCGATCGTCTGCGGTCGACTATCGACAACCTCGACGCCGCGCTCGTGCACCTTCTCGCCGAACGGTTCAAGTGCACGCAGCAGGTTGGTCAGCTGAAGGCCGCGCACGGCCTGCCCGCGGCCGACCCCGACCGCGAAGCCCGGCAAATCGCGCGGCTGAAATCCCTCGCAGTCGAAGCCGACCTTGACCCCGAGTTCGCCGCCGATTTCCTCGATTTCATCATCGCTGAGGTCATCCGTCACCACGAGGCACTGCAGGGATAGATGTCGTTTCCCCCGCGGCTCGTGGTGTTCTGCGGGCTGCCCGGCTCGGGCAAAACCACCGCGGCCCGCGCGCTGGCCCCCACCATGTCGGCGGTGCGCTTCTGCCCCGACGAATGGTTTGCTGCACTCAACCTCGACATCTGGGACGAGGCCCTTCGAGCCCGCATCGAGGCGACGCAGTGGGGGTTGGCCCAGGACTTGTTGCGGCTCGGTGTCAACGTGATCGTCGAGTTCGGCTCGTGGGCCCGGGAGGAGCGCGACGTGTTGCGCGAGGGCGCCAGAGCGATCGGCGCGCAAGTCGAACTGCGCTACCTGGACGCGCCGCTCGACGAGCTGTATCGGCGCGTCACCGAACGCGGCGGTATGGACCCGCCCATGACCCGCGCCAACTTCGACGAGTGGGCCGCCATCATCCAGGTCCCAACGCCCGCAGAGCTCGCCCTCTTTGACACACCCCTCGCGTAACGTCCGCCCCGCCACTCCCCTTATGCGCCGGATGGTGCGTTCCAGGCGGTAACTCGGGCCGTATCACCGCCTCAACCGCGCCAAAAGCAGACGGGCAGCGGGCATGCGGGAACTCCGAACGGCGGCAGAACTCGAGGCGCGCGGAATCACGCGGCACACAATCCGATGGGCGCTGAAGATCGGGCGTTGGACTCTGATCATTCGCGGGGTGTACGGGCGCGGCCCGGAACAGCCGAGCCAACTCGATATCGGTCGGGCAACCGCTCTGGTGGCGGACGGAGTCGCGGTCGGTTGCCTTAGCGCGGGTTTGCAGCGGTTCGACAATGTGAAGGTGCTTCGGCCTGAAGTCAGCGTGCAACGGAACTCAAGTGCGCGGCGGCCCGGGCTCAAGCGCGTCGCGACAATGCCGACGGACACGTCGGTGATCGGTCAGGTGCGGTGCCTTAATGCGGCGGACACCCTGCTCGAACTCGCGTCGAGATTGGACGACACGCACTGGGAGCAATCGCTCGAGTTTTGCCTACGGAAAGGCTTCGTGATCCCCGAACAGGTCGAGGCGTGGTCGGGTGGCACGAGCGCGCGCGCGAAACGGATCCGCCGCGTGGTCGCCGGACGCGGTGGAATCAACATTCCGCACACCGACTCGTTGCTCGAAACGATGGCCATGCAGCTGCTGCGCAACGCCGGGCTTCCTACGCCGACACGGCAACACCCGGTCTTCGATCCCGCCACCGGACGTCTGATCGCGCACCTCGATCTCAGTTGGCCCGACCTCGGAATCTTCCTAGAGCTCGACGGCCAACAGCACGAGGACCAACCCGTGTACGACGCTCGCCGCCAAACCGAGGTCACGGTGATCACCGGGTGGCGGTGCGGTCGGCTCACGTGGGATGAGGTCACGCTTTGGCCCGAGTCCACCAGCAGACTCCTTGCGAGCCTGTTGGAGCAGTCCTAATTATTCGGTAACCTAACTGTGTGGATGACGAATTAGTGCGAGCGGTCGGGGCGTTGGCGTTTGGAAGCCGCACGCTCGAGCGCGCGCTTGAACACATGACGCTCCCCCAGTTCCGGTTGCTGTCGCTTGTGGCGACGGCACCCGAACGCGCAAGTCGCTTGGCCGACAGGGCGGCCGTCACCCGACCGTCGTTGACGGGGATCCTCGACGGCCTCGTCACTCGCGGCTGGGTCGAACGGTCCGATGTCGACGGCGACCGGCGCGGCGTCACGCTCACGATCACTGCCGCCGGCCAAAAGGCCTACAACAACGCGACCGCGGCCACGACCGAAGGACTCGACGAGTTGATCAGCAGCGCCGACGCGAAAACCCGCGCCAAGATCGTCGCCGGCCTCGTCGCCCTCCGCACCGTCATGCAAGAGCGCGCCGAACGGCGGGTGTCGGCATGAGTGCGCCGGTTGCCGCGAGCATTCGGCCCACACCGCAACCCGCGCCGAAAGGCTCGGGCGGCTGGATCCGGCGGCTGGCGCCGTTCCTATGGGCGCACAAGCGCAACGTGTTCGCCGCATTCGGTGTTGCGGTCCTAGGACAGGCCGTCGCCGCCCTCACACCGGTGATCTCCAAGACGATCGTCGACGACGTCATCATCCACCAACGCCGGTCGCTCACACCGTGGCTGGTGCTGCTCGTCGCGTCGGGCTTCTTCGGATTCGCCATGTCCTTCATTCGCCGCTACGCCGGCGGCCGCGTAGCGCTCGACGTGCAGTACGACCTGCGCAACGCGGTCTACGAGCGGCTGCAACGCCTCGACTTCGCCAGCCACGACAAGATGCAGACCGGCCAACTCGTGAGCCGCGCCTCGAGCGACACCGCGCTGATTCAAGCGCTGCTGTCGTTCCTGCCGATCATGGTCGGCAACTTCGTTCTGCTCGTGATCGCGCTGTGCTTCATGGCGTACTACTCGTTGCAGCTCACGATCGTGGCGTTGCTCGCGGTGCCCGCGATGTTCTTCGTCGCTGTTCGCCTGCGTAAGACGATCTTTCCCGCCTCATGGGACGCTCAGCAGCGCGCCGGAGAAGTCGCCGGCGTGGTCGACGAGGCGGTCACAGGTGTGCGCGTCGTGAAGGGCTTCGGCCAAGAGCAGCGCGAACTCGACGACCTCGCCGACGCCGGCGCCGACCTGTTCAAGTCGCGGGTGCGCCTTATCCGCCTGCAGGCACGCTTCACGCCGACGATGCAGGCGATCCCGGTGCTCGGCCAAGTCGCAGTGCTCGGCTTCGGCGGGTACCTCGCGATCCACGGCCGCCTCAGCCTCGGTGTGTTCCTGCTGTTCTCGTCGTACCTGGTGCAGCTCGTTGCGCCCGTCCGGATGTTCGCCATGCTGCTCGCGGTCGGCCAGCAGGCCCGCGCCGGCGCTGAGCGCATCCTCGACATCCTCGACGCCAACCCGCTGATCACCGAACAGCCCGACGCCCCCAACCTTGATCGGGGCGACGGGCGCGTCGTGTTCGACAACATCACGTTCGGATACACCGTGAGCGACCCGGTGTTGCGCGGATTCTCGCTCGAAGTAGAGCCCGGCGAGACGGTGGCGCTCGTCGGCGCCAGCGGGTCGGGCAAGTCCACCGTCGCGCTGCTACTCCCCCGCTTCTACGACCCGGCGGAGGGGGCGATCACGATCGACGGCGTCGACGTGCGCGACGTCACCCTCGACTCGCTGCGCAACAACGTCGGCGTGGTGTTCGAAGACCCGTTCCTATTCTCCGACTCGCTCCGCGCAAACATCGCGTACGGCCGGCCCGAGGCCACCGACGAAGAGATCGAGGCTGCGGCCAAGTCCGCCGAGGCCGACACGTTCATTCGCGCCCTGCCCCACGGCTACGACACCGTCGTCGGCGAACGGGGGCTCACGTTGTCGGGGGGCCAGCGCCAGCGCATCGCCCTCGCCCGCGCCCTGATCACCGACCCGAGCGTCCTCGTACTCGACGACGCGACATCGTCGATCGACGCCAAGACCGAGGAAGACATCCACGAGACGCTGCGCCGCCTCATGCAGGGCCGCACCACCATCCTCGTTGCCCACCGCCGGTCGTCGCTGCGCCTCGCCGACCGAATCGTGGTCGTCGACAAGGGGAGGGTCGCCGACAGCGGCACCCACCACGAGTTGGTAAAGCGCTCTGCGCTCTACCGCGCATTGCTGTCGGGACCCGGCGAGGGCGTCGACGACGTGGTTGAGCCGGTTATAGCGAAGTCGCCGGAACGACGCAGCGGCGTCACCGCGTCGGCGTGGCCCTACCACCAAGTAGACGGCACCGCCCCGAAGGCCACCGCAACCACCGGTCCGCCCCGCGTTGGTCCTCCTGGCGGTGGAGGCGGGTTCGGAATGGCCCTGTCGGCCACGCCCGAACTGTTGGCCGCGCTCGACAAGTTGCCACCGGCCGACGACGAGCCCGACATCGACGTCGCGTTCGAGGGCGAACTGAAGGACAAGTTCTCGCTGCGTGAGTTCATCACGCCATACCGCGGATGGCTAGGGATTGGCCTGGCGCTTGTCGCCGTCGATGTGCTCGCGACGTTGCTCGGTCCGTACTTCGTGCGCCGCGGCATCGACCACGGCGTACGCGTTGGCAGTCAGGGGGCGCTGACGATCGCCGCACTCGGGTTCCTAGTAGCCGCGCTGGCGGATTGGGCACTCACGATCACCTACACGCTGATCACCGGGCGCACCGCCGAACGCCTCCTCTACGCGCTGCGTATCCGCGTGTTCTCACATCTGCAACGCCTGTCGGTGGACTACTACGACGGCGAGATGGCGGGGCGCGTGATGACGCGCATGACCACTGACATCGACGCCCTGCAGCAACTGCTTCAGACAGGATTGATCAGCGCTCTCGTCAGCCTCGTCACCTGCGTCGGCGTGTTCGGCTTCCTTATCGCGCTCTCGCCGAAGCTGGCGCTCATCACGGGCGCCGTTCTGCCCCCGCTCGCTCTGGCGACGTGGTGGTACCAACGCAAGTCCAGCGTGGTTTACGCGCAAGCACGCGACCGCATCGCTGCCGTCAACGCCAACTTCCAGGAGAGCCTGTCGGGAGTGCGCGTAGCGCAGGCCTACACCCGCGAAGACAAGAACATCTCGGGCTTCCGCGACGTCAACAGCGACTACCTCGCGTCACGGGTGAAAGCGCAGAAGTACATATCGCTGTACTTCCCTTTCGTGCTGCTCGTGTCCGACGTCGCCGCCGCCCTCGTGCTCGGAGCGGGCTCCGTGATGGTGCGCAACGGCGCGATCCAGGTCGGCATCGTGATCGCGTTCATGCTCTACCTCGACCAGTTCTTCGCTCCGATCCAACAAATCTCGCAGGTGTTCGACTCATGGCAACAAGCCTCCGCCTCGATGGCCAAGATCGACGAGCTGATGGCGATATCCACGAGCACACCCGAATCGCTCAGCCCGATCACGCCCCGGCGGCTCCAGGGCGAGATTCGTTTCGACAACGTCCACTTCAAGTACCCGACCGCGATCAACGAAGCGCTGTCGGGCGCCGACCTCGTGATCGCACCGGGCGAAACCGTGGCGTTGGTGGGTGAGACCGGCGCCGGCAAGTCGACCATCGTGAAGCTCGTCGCCCGTTTCTACGACCCGACGCAAGGCGCGGTGCTTGTAGACGGCATCGACATCCGCGACATGGACACCACCGCCTACCGCCGCCAACTCGGCGTTGTGCCCCAAGACGCGTTCCTTTTCACCGGCACGATCCGAGACAACGTCGCGTACGGCCGACCCGACGCGAGCGACGCAGAGATCGAAGACGCGGCTCGTGCCGTCGGGGCCCACGAATTCATCAGCCGGATGCCCCACGGCTACTTGTCCGCTGTCAGCGAACGCGGACGCAGCCTCTCCGCAGGTCAACGGCAGCTGATCTCGCTGGCCCGGGCCCGCCTTGTCGACCCGGTGATCCTCTTGCTCGACGAGGCGACATCGAATCTCGACCTGCAGACCGAGGCCGAGGTGCAACGGGCGATGGGCGTGGTCGCACAGGGCCGCACCACGATCCTCGTCGCCCACCGTTTGCCGACCGCGGCAACGGCGGACCGCATCTTCGTGATCGACGATGGCAAGGTCATCGCCGTCGGTCCGCACCCCACCCTGCTGCGGGAGAGCCCGCGCTACCGCGAACTCTGGGAGTCCTTCGTCAGCGAAGACGAGGGCGAAGCCGCGTAAGACCGCTCGTCGTCGTGATCCAGAAGCACTCGTCGTCGCCGGGCTGGCGGTCGTGGACAGGACCGAGGTAGGCCTCACACGCATTTGCGTTCTCCGGACGCGTCGCGCCGCTCTCGCAGGCCAAGGAGCCAAAGCTGAGCCGTTGATCGACGCCGCGATCGCAGTGGAGTTGCAGAGCGATGTCCCTCTGATCGGGAGGCACCTGCACGAAAAAGAAACAACCGTCGGCATCGTTCTCGCGGGCGCGCGCGCGGCGCTCCGAATCCGACGACCACCTGGACAGCACCGGCGTCCGCGACGGCGCAGTCAGCGTGGTTGACGGTCTCACCACTGGTCGAGCGGTCGTGATCCGCCGCCAGCAATCAGCAGTGCACTCCCCAGGCGCAACAGCTTCACAGCGGCAGTGTGCCGCATGGACGCAGACCGCGTGGCGCGCGCGGTCCTAAACATTTGCGCCGCTTATCGCTTCCGTCGGTCGCAGGGGACACACGAGATGCGATTCTGACGGGCGACGCCGATTCGGTCGAGCCGGCCGAGGTCGAGCACTGATACTCGTGCCGCGTAACCGTTGCGCCGGTGCCCGTTCAAGCTTGATCACAACGGCCGCGCGGCAGGAGTCGGGGTCACTCGATTCGAAGACAGTTCGACCACAGCGCCGGGCACGAAACCGAGGCGCGCGTAGAACGGGTTCGACAACGGCGACGGCGCGAGGCGGAGATGGTCCATGCCGGCCTGACCTGCCCAGGCGATGAGCCCCTCCATCAGCGCGCGCCCGACGCCAGAGTTGCGGTGCTGAGCAACTACGAACATGTTTCCGACATAGCCCCACAACCCGCCAGTCGAGTGGCCAGCGGCAGGCATGCGGTCATACCGCTTGACATTCACCATTCCCACCGCGCTCCCGTCAACCATCACGAGGAAAAACGTCCGGCTGAGACGCTCGGCTTTCCACCACTCGGCGAAGGCGCCGTCAAAACCGTCGTCGTCGATGCGACCGCCCGCGTTCTCCTCGTTCCACGCCCGCCGAAGGTTCGCAAGCGCGTCAACGTCGTCGTCGCCCGCGATATGAATCGAGATGTCCAAGGTGCCTGTTCTTTTACACCAACCCGGTGCTCTCGATCTTTCTCGCAGTTGTAGAACCGAAAGTAGGCCTAGATCGTCAAAGTGATCGACACGGACCGCCGTTAGCCTGCGGCTGTGCGCGACATTTGGGTCACCTGCCAGTCCGCTCAGATCGCGGTTTCGGAGACCGGAAGCGGCGATCCGATCGTGTTCGTTCATGCCGGGGTGGCGGACCGACGGAGTTGGTTCGAGGTGATGAAACATGTCGGTCAGACGCGGCGTGCGATCGCGTACGACCGACGCGGGTTCGGCGCAACGACGTTCGTCAGCGAACCGCATTCAGCACTCGACGACCTCGTCGCCGTGCTCGACGCGTTGAACGTCGATCGCTGCGTTGTGGCAGGTTGCTCGAACGGGGGCCAAATTGCGTTCGAGATGGCTTTGCGCCTTGCCGAACGCGTGCTCAAGCTCGTGCTCGTCGACTCGGCTCCGCCGGGCGGGCCGGTGATCGAACCGTCACCGGCGGTAGCGCGGTTGTTCGCTGCAATTGACGCCGCCGAGGCCGCGGGCGACGCTGCCCTGCTCAATGAACTCGAAGCGCAACTGTGGCTGGACGGCCCGGATGCGCCTGCGGGACGCGTCTCGGGCCCGACACGCGCCTTATTCCTCGAGATGAACGGGCGTGCTCTGGCGTCCGCAGACGTCGGAGCCGCCGAACCGATGACAGGGCGATGGGACCAGCTGCCCGAGCTAACGATGCCGACGTTGGTGGTCGTAGGTGCCCAGGATCTGCCCAGCATTGTTGAACGCGCCCGGCACGTCGCCTCGATCGTCCCCAACGCGGAACTCGTGACCATCGCGGACGCCGCGCATCTGCCGATGCTCGATCAGCCAGCGAAGTTCGTCGAGTGTCTTAACGCCTTCCTTTCCAGTGCAGACAACCGATGATTACGCGCTCCGACGCCGAGCCCGATTCGTGAGCTCGCCCTCGCTCGCGCACACCCGCGTCTACCGCAACCACCATCTCAACTCCACCCGGTGGGACCATGTGGCGTTACGCGCCGATGACATCGTTATCACCACGCCCTACAAGTGCGGCACGACCTGGACCCAACACATCACGGCGGGCCTGCTCCACGCTCCCGGCACACAGGTCACGCGTGAGTTGTCACCGTGGATCGACGCCCGATTCTGGGGGCCGATCGAGCCAATCGCCGAGGGCCTCGAAGCCCAGACCCATCGCCGCTTCATGAAGAGCCACCTGGCGCTCGACGGCACCCGTTGGAACGACGACGTGAAGTACGTGGTGGTGGGCCGCGACCTTCGCGACGTGTTCATGTCGCTGCTCAATCACTACGGCGCGTATGGCGACGTTGCAATGGCGCGGCTCAACGACGACGGTCGGCCCGGCGCTGCCATCCCGCGCTTTGACGGAGACGTGCACGCGTGGTGGTCGCGTTGGATCCGCGAGGGCTGGTTCGAGTGGGAGCCCGACGGGTGGCCGTTCTGGTCCGCGACCCATCACTGGTCGACGTGGTGGACGGTGCGCGATCGACCCAACGTCTTGT
>JACCXE010000412.1 GCA_013697265.1 Actinomycetota bacterium
TCGATCGCGTCCCAGACTCTTTCGCCGGTTGAGACGCTCGTCATCGACAACGGGAGCAACGACAGTTCGGAACTTGTGGTTCGTCGCCACTCCGCGCAGTGGCATCCCGTCGGGCGCAACATTGGTCTGGCGCCAGCGATGCAGCTCGGTGCCACGCGTGCACGCGGCGAGACTTTGCTCTTTCTCAACAACGACGTCGTCTTCGGGCCCTCGTTCCTGGAAGACCTCGTCGCAGCGCGGCTTAGGTTCC
Organism: Actinomycetota bacterium; assembly: GCA_013697265.1. Classification (GTDB taxonomy): domain Bacteria; phylum Actinomycetota; class Acidimicrobiia; order Acidimicrobiales; family JACCXE01; genus JACCXE01. The sequence continues at coordinate 251 of JACCXE010000412.1, forward strand.
CAACGGCTCTCGCTATTGACGCGGTGCAGCGCGACCTTGAGGGCAAGTTGGTTCACGGAGTGGTGGGCTTCCGAAGAACACCCTTCCGGCTTCGCGGCGACTTCCCCGGATGGTTTTTGGAAGTGGCCTTGCCCGCGGAGGACGCGTCGCCGACAGCCCTAGCGTCGGCCGCGAATCTGTTCGTTGAGCGTGAGGATTTCCTGGCAGCTGGAGGTTGGGATACCGGATTCTTCTTGGGGCACGAAGATTTGGACCTGTGTTGGCGGGCGTGGGCTCTAGGTCGAGAGATGATTCTGGATCCTGCCGTTGAGTGCCGTCACGACGTCGGGGCGACTTCTCGGACGCGGCTCGGAAGGCAAGCGCGTATCTACGGCACTACCAGCGGAAGATTGCGCTTCGCGGCGAAGCATCTCCCGTTCGAACATGCGCTGACAGTCGTCGCGTTCGCCCTCGTCGGAATCCCCTTCGCCGCAGCAAGAGGAGAATTGCGACCGCGGCTGCGTGCGCTGATCCAGTTCACGCAGTCGCTGCCTGCGATCCTCCAAGCTCGCCGAGCCTTCTACCGAGGGGCGGGGACCACGCCTCGTCGCCACTTCAAATTCATGACGTCGAAGTTCGCCGCGCCCCGTGCCCGATAAGCGAGCGAAGCCGCAGTGTGTGGCGCGAAGGAGTGTTACTGATTGGGCGATCGCTCGAGGGTTATGTAGACAAGCCGCCGCTTCGTCTCTTCGTACGCGCGCCCGACGTATTCCCCGATCACACCCAGGCAGACGAGCTGCATTCCCCCAAGTACGAGGACGAGGATGTGGATCGACGCGATTCCCGTCAGGTGGTAGAGCCCGGCGAGCCGCAACACGACAACGACCGGCACTGCGAGGGCCGCCGCCATCGAGACGAGCAGACCTAACAGCGATGCAAGCCGAAGCGGGACGACCGAAAACGAAAGCACGCCATCGATCGCGAGTTGAGCAAGCTTCCGGTAGGAGTATTTCGATTCACCCGCAAACCGTGGATCGCGGTCGTAGTGCACTACCTGCTGGTCAAAGCCCACCACTCACCTCATTCCTGCAGTCGAAGATCACGCTGATCGCACAGGTAGGTGACTATGCGGCTACCGCTAATGGTTCGGACTACCGAAGATGAAATACGCGCGCGCCATGCCGTTCCGGCGGATACGCGTCCTCGGCTTCCACTCGTTTGCGGATGTCCACCACGTACCGATTTCCGCGTGATCAAGTCGTTGCGTCTGGCTGCGAACGCGCCAAACCTCAAGCGGGGTTCTTAAATCCCCGCTCGTCCACATGCAGAGTCGCGCTGAGCCCGGCGGCATACTGATGTCTAGATGAAGAAGTCCGAAGGACCGCGGGTACTTTCGCTCCACGCCAAATCTGCTACAAGCGCGGACGGAGTTGGAGACTTCGCGACGCTGCTCGCGGCCGACCTCAACGCGGCTGGCTACATCGCGGACGTGCAGGCAGTCGACTGGCGAAGTGAAGGCTTTGCGCGATCGATATATGAGATTGGCCACCGAACTCCGTTCCCGCCCGACCTGATCGTCTTGCATTACAGCCATCTTGGATGGAGCAGACGTGGCCTTCCTTTTGGACTTCTCGTGGTGTTGGCGCGGCTTAGGCGGATCGCTCCCGTACTTCTCTGGGTCCACGACCCGGGCCGAGTAGACGGCTATCGGCTGCGCCAAAAATTTGGCGCCGCTGTGAAGGCCATAGGACTTCGCTGTGCGCGAACCCTGAGCCATTCGATGGTGGTCTCGGTTGATCCTTGTCGGGTGTATTGGCTGGCTGACAACCCCGAGGACGTGTTTTTCTGCCCGTCGCCCCCGAATGTCGTAGCTGCTCCGCGTACTCCGCCAGAGGACCTTTTCACGGTGAGTTGCTTTGGCATTGGTCTGAGTTCGAATCCCTCAATCGTGACAACACTCGTTGAACTTTCTGAACGACTCTCTGGCCGTATCGGTCGATTTCGCCTTCGACTCGTAGGCGACAACGCGCCATTTTCCGACCACATCGGGAGGGCTCTCGCCGCCCGTGGCGTCGTAGTTGAAATAACGGGAAAATTGGACCGTGCACGCGCGGGTCAAGAGTTGGCAAACTCACACGCGTTCTTTCATGCGCGTGGAGCAGTCACCACGCGCAGTGGCACTTTGGCCGCCGCGCTCGCGTGTGGGCTACCGATTGTTGGCATGCTCGGTGAGGAAACGGGTCCGCCACTTGACGAAGGCGGGCTGTTCATAGT
>JACCXE010000427.1 GCA_013697265.1 Actinomycetota bacterium
ACCAAGGGCGACAACCCGACGGCGGATTGGCTCACGGCGTTCGTGGCCGGATCGGGCGGCACGGCCGCCGCGCACACCGGCCCCGACGATGTGGCTTGGTCGCCGCTCAACCAAGACGGGGCCGCCCTGGTGATTGGCCGGGAGGGCCGTCCGTTCCGCAGCCGCGAACGCCGCCAGCTCAACGCGCTGGCCCAGATCGTCGGCTGGCGCCTCACGGCCTAATCGGCGGGCTCGGTGGCCCAGTTGCGGGAGCGTTCGACGGCGTTGTGCCACTGCCCGAGGCGCAGGTCGGCGAGTTCCTGGGGCACCGACGGGGCGAACGACTTCTCCAACGCCCACTGCGACGCGATCTCGTCGCAGTTCGACCACACGCCCTCGGCCAGGCCGGCCAGGTAGGCCGCGCCCAGCGCCGTGGTCTCGGTGACGACGGGCCGGTCGACTGGCACCTGCAACTGATCGGCTTGCATCTGGCACAGCAGGTCCATCACCGACGCCCCGCCGTCGACGCGCAGCGCCGCGACGGAACGCCCACTCGCCGCGCACATCGCGTCCACCACGTCGCGGGTCGACAACGCCATCGACTCGACGACGGCGCGCGCGATGTGCGCCCGCTTGGTGCCTCTTGTGATGCCGACGATTGCGCCGCGGGCGTACGGGTCCCACCAGGGCGAGCCCAGCCCGGTGAACGCCGGTACCACGAACACGCCGTCGGTGTCGTCCACCGACGCGGCGAGCGGCCCGATTTCCGGTGCGGCCTCGATGAGGCCGAGCCCGTCGCGCAACCACTGGATCGCGGCGCCGGTGACGAAGATCGCGCCCTCGAGCGCGTAGGCGACCTCACCGGAAGCCAACTCCCAGGCCACGGTGGTGAGCAACCCATCCACCGGTGACGGCAGCGACGGCCCGACGTTCATCAACACGAACGAACCCGTGCCATACGTGTTCTTCGTCATGCCCGGCTCGAAACAGGCCTGGCCGAACAGCGCCGCCTGTTGGTCGCCCGCGATACCGCTGACCGGTATCCCGGCTCGCACGCCCATGCCGTCGACGGTTACGCCGAAGCGGCCCGACGACGGGCGGATCTCGGGCAGCGCGCCGAACGCCTCGCCCACACCGAAGGTGTCGGCCAACTCCGGTGACCACGCCCGTAGGCCGATGTCGCACAGCAGCGTGCGCGACGCGTTCGACGCGTCGGTCGCGTGCACGCCTCCGGTGAGGTGCCACAAGATCCAACTGTCCACGGTGCCCACGGCCAGGTCGCTCGACGCCGTGACCGCGCCGGTCGACAACAACCAGCCCAGCTTCGTTGCCGTGAAGTACGGATCGAGCACCAAGCCCGTCGCGGCCCGCACCCCATCGAGATGGCCGGCGTCGCGTAGCGCGTCGCAGACATCCGCGGTGCGCCGGTCTTGCCACACCAGCGCGCGATGCAACGGCTTACCGGTGGATCGGGACCACGCCACCAGCGTCTCGCGTTGGTTGGTGATGCCGATCGCCGCGATCGTGGTGCCGTCGAGCCGGCCGACGAGTTCGGCCAGCGTGACCCGCACCGCATCGAGGATCTCGGTCGCGTCGTGCTCGACCCAGCCGGGCTGAGGGAAGTACTGCGGGAACTCGCGGTAGGCCACGTCGATGGGCGTTCCGTGCTCGTCGACCGCAAAGGCCCGCACGCCCGTGGTACCGGCATCTATCGAGAGAACGACCGCCATAGGACGCGAACCTAGCCACCCCTTCTGAGTGCGTTTGCCCGTCTCCCACACGCGTAGACGCACTCAGAATTGACACAGCGTTGGGAAAGGCGTGTCCGCGCCACAGGACCTGCGGCCGACATAGACGCCATGAAGACGCGCGCATCCTGGGTCATCGGCATTAGGGTCTGCCCCCGCTTTGGTTAACTCGGGGGTTGGTTTTTCTAGGCCGCCTGGCAAGCGGGTTGGAGCAGTGTTTCAAACTCGATGGGAGTGAGTCGACCCAGGCCGCGTTGGCCCAGTTGGCCGAAACGCAGCAGATCCTGAACTACGGGCTCGACGTCCCCACGTTTTACCGACCGCCCTACGGCGCCCGAACCCGCAGATCGCGCAAGGGGCCACCGACACCCTGGGCCTGACCGAAGTGATTTGGACGATCGACGCCAATGATTGGGATGGGCGGTCGTCGGCCGACATCGTGAAAGCCGTCGCAACCGCCAAGGACGGCGACTTCGTCCTCATGCACGACGGCTACCCGAACACGATCGCCGCCATCAGCAAGATCGCCGACGGCTTGACCCGTCGCGGTCTGTGCGCCGGACAGATCGCGCGCAGCGCCACGCCCACGCCCGCGTGGCAGAACCTGTCGTTCAACGCGACGGTCAAGCCCTGGGACACCCGCTAACCGCTCAACAAATTGGGAAGTAGTTGGCTACCAATTCCCAACACGTTGGGAACCCCGGCCGATGAGGTAACTGGAGCGGGAACGGCCCGGCTCTACGGCTCGAGAAGGGGCGCTCTCACATGACGTACGGTTCGGCAGGACAAATCGGGGCCACAGGAC
>JACCXE010000437.1 GCA_013697265.1 Actinomycetota bacterium
GCGATCCCGAACGCGTGCGCCGAGTTGTGGCGCCGCATCGGCCTCGGCGGCGTTGATGGAACCGGCGCGCCTGAGGACGTCCGCGTGCCCGACGGCCTGGCCTGGGGCGGCTACCCCGGTGGACTGCCCGTCATCAAGGGCGACCCGCTCTTCCCGCGTCTCCAAAAGGTGTAGTCCGATCGCCTGGGCGGATTCCCACTGCCACGTCCCATGGGAGGGCGGCGACACCTCCGCGTTCGACGTGGCGCGTGCTCAAAACGTGAAACGGTTCGTCACGATCGGCACGGGCCCCGACACGTCGCGCACGGCGATCGAAGCGGCCGAAGCCAACGACGACGTGTGGGCGACAGTCGGCCTGCACCCCCACGACGCGACCACCGGCCTCGACGACTTGCCCGACCCGCGTGACCACGATCGGGTTGTGGCGATCGGCGAGTGCGGCCTCGACTTCTTCTACAACCACTCACCGCAAGACGTGCAAAAGGACATGTTCGCCCGCCAGATCGCGTGGGCCAAAGAACTCGACCTCGCGCTCGTGATTCACAGTCGCGGCGCGTGGCCCGAGACGCTCGACGTGCTCGACGCCGAAGGCATTCCTGAGCGCACGATCATCCACTGCTTCACCGGCGGGCCCGACGAGGTGCGCAAGTGCCTTGACCGCGGCGCGTTCATTTCCATCAGCGGGATCGTCACGTTCAAAAAAGCTGACGACGTTCGCGCCGCCGCCGGGATAATCCCCCTCGACCGATTGTTGGTCGAGACCGACGCACCTTTCCTGGCCCCGGTGCCCCACCGCGGCAAGCCCAACGAGCCCGCGTACGTGCCCTTCGTCGGCGCCGCCGTTAGCGAAGTGAAAGCCATGGCTCCCGCGGAAATTGAGGCTGCAACCTGGGCAAACACCGCGACCGTGTTCCGTCTGCCTGAGTAAATTCCGTTATACGGAACTGCGGTTTCGGGCACGGCTTGAGCATCGTCACACCACCCGCCTAGGGTCTAGCGAACCGAAACCGCTGAAAGCATCTCCAACCAGGGGAAGGGACGGAGACCTGCACGAGCAACCTCGGGCTGCTGGGAAGATCATCGCTGGGCTGATGTGTGCAGCCCTCGTCGTGATCAGTCTGGCGGCTCTGCGCAATAACGCAACACCAGACGCACCGGTGAAAGTGATGGCCGGGTCACGCGTCGACTTCTCGTCGCGCCTGTCCTCGGCCCGCGCTTCGCGCAACGCCGAACGGCCGCTGCTCCTGCCGGCGTCGACCACCAGCTCCACTGCCACGCCGCTTCTCGTCGCCCCGCTGCCCAAGCCGAAGCCGAAGGTCGTGGCCAAGGCACCGCCCACAACGGCCAAGCCCAAGCCCAAAGCGCAGGCCGCGCCCGCCACCACAGCCAAGCCCGCACCGAAGCCGTCCCCGACAAGCCCGCCCTCCAATACGTCGACGCGGCCGATGCCGACCGGCGGCCACACCACGAACGGGTCCGAAGAGGGTCGCGCCAGTTGGTACGAAGCGAATTACCACGCCAGCAACCCCTGGATCTGCGCCCACAAGACGCTGCCCATGGGCACCGTGGTCACCGTCACCAACGTGAACAACGGCAAGTCGATCACCTGCCAAGTCGGCGATCGGGGCCCCTACGTCCAAGGCCGCATCCTCGATCTTTCGAAGCACGCGTTCAGCCAGTTGGCGAATCCGTCCTCAGGTCTGATCTCGGTCAAGCTCAGCTGGTAGTTGACGCACAGTCACGCTGAAATCCGGGCGCTGCTGCAACTCAACGGGCTGAACCCGAGCAGGGCCCTCGGGCAGAACTTCGTCGGCGACGCCAACACCGTGCGCCGCATCGCCCGCCTCGCCGAAGTCGGCCCCGGTCACCGCGTGGTCGAGATCGGCCCCGGCCTCGGCTCGTTGACCCTCGCACTGCTCGAAACAGGAGCATCGGTGACTGCGGTCGAGATGGATCGCTTCCTCATCCCGGTGCTCACCCACATCGTCGAGGCCAAGGGCGCCCGCGTGGTGCACGCCGACGCTCTCGAGGTCGACTGGCGCGAACTGCTCGGCGACGATCCGGGATGGGTGCTGGTCGCGAACCTGCCCTACAACGTGGCCACGCCGTTGGTGATGCAGCTACTGGAACGGGCGCCGATGGTGCAGCGCATCTTGGTGATGGTGCAGCGCGAGGTCGGCGAGCGGTTCGCGGCTACGCCCGGGTCCAAGGCCTACGGCGCCGTGTCCGTGAAGGTGGCCTGGAGCGCGAGCGCCAAGGTTGTCGGCAAGGTGCCGCCGAGCGTGTTCTTCCCCCAACCCAAGGTCGACTCGGCTTTGGTGCGCCTCGATCGCCACGCCGAGGTCGGCGACGGCGCCGAGCGCGACGCTGTGTTCGCGTTGATCGACGCGGGCTTCGCGACCCGACGCAAGATGTTGCGCAACACGCTGCACGGGCTGGTCGACGACGCCGGCTTCGTGGCCGCGGGCATCGACGGCACCGAACGGGCCGAGCGCCTCGACTTGGCCGCGTGGAGGAAGCTGGCCGCGTGCGCCACGTCGAACTAGCACCGGCCAAGCTGACGCTGTCGTTGCGCATCACGGGCGTGCGCGCCGACGGCTTCCACTTGCTGGACGCCGAAATGGTCAGCGTCGACCTGTGCGACTCGCTCACCTTCGAAGACGGCGACGGCCTCACCCTGACCGGCATCGACATTCCCGCCGGTCCGCTCCACGAAAACCTCGTGGTTCGGGCGCTACGGGCCACAAACACCACTGCGCACGTCACGCTCGACAAGAAGATTCCCGCTGGGGCCGGCCTGGGCGGGGGGTCGTCGGACGCGGCCGCCGTGCTGCGATGGGCCGGCGTGTACGACAGCGCGGTGGCGGTGACGCTCGGCGGCGACGTGCCGTTCTGCGTGGGCGGGGGGCGAGCCAACGTGACCGGCATCGGCCAGAAGGTTTCACCGTTGCCACACGTCGACGCGACCTACACGCTGTTGACGCCGCCTCTGCACGTCTCCACGCCAGCCGTCTACCAGGCGTGGGACGAACTGGGGGGTCCGTCGTCGAACGGCCCGAACGACTTAGAGCCCGCCGCGCTGCGCGTGTGCGTCGAGTTGGCCCAGTGGCGCGATCAGCTCGGCAATGCGACCGGCGTCACTCCGGTGCTCGCCGGCAGCGGCGGAACGTGGTTCGTCGCGGGCGCCTTTCCCCAAGCGGGACAGGTCGTAAACGCGACGAAGTTACGGAAGGAACTGCGCGCGCGGCGGGAGGATCAGGCCGAGGCAGGTGCCCGAGCCTTCGGGAAAGCAGACCTCGCGCACGTACTGGTAGTAAGTGGTGAGCAGGCCGCCGACGTACGTGCCCAGACTCGGGTCGCCCCCGTCGAGCGAATTCTCCAGCGGCACGACGGTGCTGCAGTTGATCGCGTGGACCGCTTCTTCGTAGTTCTGGTCGCCGAATGCGCGGAGGATGAAATCAAGCCCACTAGCGATCGGCTCTACGCCTTCGTGCGCCGTTTCGGAAACGAAGCCGTCCTCACCGCAGTTTTCGAACGTCGTATCACCTTCTTGCGCCTGTGCCATCGGCGCGAACGCTGCGAATGCGATCCCAACGCTGGCCAGAACCACAACGAGGCGCCGTGCGGTGCCCGACCTTTTCGTATCCCTATCGCCAGTTCTGCGCATGCCATATCCCTTATTCGGTGAGGTACGTTCATCGCACCTCGATTGACCAGTGTGGCTCATAACCACTCTCCGTGCACGCCAGACATGTCTGACACGCGACTGGGTGACACCTGTCACGGCCGAATGTGCCGCCCGTCATGGGCACCGAAGGGCCACATCCGCATGCTGCTGGCAACAGCCGCAACGGCGCGGCGGTGATTTACGGGGCCTCCCGGGGGAAGGCGCGCCCGTCACTCTGAGCGAGTGGCGGGCACGCCACTTTTCGGGATTTGGCCCGACCTACGATGGCCGCGTGCTTACCGCGGACGTGACGATTCCGCGAGGCGAGAACGCAGGCCGCATCTGGTTCCCCCACTTCCTGCGCGGGTGCGCGGCGCTGCTCGTCGCGGTGGCCCACCTATCCGAGGTCTATCCACGCGCGCCAACGGTCGCCGCCGCGCTCGGTCACTTCAGTCCGCGCGCCAATCCGATCGACGTGCCCTGGTCGGCCGTGGCCGAGGCCGAAGTGGCTTCACGCGTTTCGTTCGGGTGGATCGCTGTGGCGATCTTCTTCGTGGTCAGCGGGTTCGTGATTCCGTTCTCGTTGCGTCGAGCGTCGATCCGCGGCTTCACGGTGCGCCGGTTTTTCCGCATCTATCCGACGCTGTGGGCGTGCCTGGCCATCACGCTTCTCGTGCTGGTCGTGCAGCGTTTCTTGAGCGGCTCGTCCGTGCCCTATACCGCCCCCGAGATTCTGAAGAACGCTGCATTGATCGCTCCGTATACCGACGATGTCTGGATCGAGCCCGTGGCGTGGACTCTCGCGATCGAAGAGCTCTTTTACCTGACGGCCGCGCTAATGGCGTCGCGCAAAGTTCTGGCCGACGCCCGTTGGATCCTCGCCGTCGGCGCCGCGTGTTGCGCTCTCGCATTCGTCCCCTCGACCAGGGACGGAACGCCGTTCATTTTTTGGTTGACGTACAATTTGACCTTCCTGCCGCTGATATATGTCGGCGCGGTGATCCACGAAGTGTGGGAGCAGCGCTGGTCGCGAAACAAAGGGATAGCCGTAGCTGCCGCGCTTATTTTGCTCTATGCGATTGGGCTCTACGCAGGACCCACGTCCCCGGAGGCGACGTTGTCATTGCGGTCGTCGCTGATTGGTATCGCCATCTTCGTCGCAATCGCGACGAACAGTTCGCGCATCAAATACTCACGCGCCCTCGACCTGCTTGGCTCCATCAGCTATCCGCTCTACTTGCTGCACGGCGTGAACGGCTACGTGTTGTTGCGATGGCTCGAGGCGCACGGCATCAGCTACTACATCGGTCTTCCGGTCGCGATTGCGGGCGCGCTCGCCGGCGCGGTGCTCGTCCACTACTTCGTCGAATTGCCGATGATGCGGCTCGGTCGTCGGCTCGGCGCAACTAAGCGGAGGCCGACGGTTCCCGTTCCGTGACCTCGACGTCGACCCGGGCGCCAGACGCTGGCTCGATGTCGTCGATCCACAGGTACTGGGTTTGCACGATGCCGAAGCGCAGCACGTAAGCGCCGGACTCGGCCGGCGCGGCGAGCCGGCACGTCACTCGTTTGCGGCCTCCAGGCGGGATCTCACCCAACGAGGTGACGGCCGCGGCGGGCAGGGCATGGGGATGGGGATGGTCGCCCACCGGAGCGCCCGCCTTCGTGAACCATCGATGGCCGCAGTAGATCGGAATGGCCGGATACTCACTCGACAGCCAGAACGGCGAGTTGTTGGTGATGTCGACGTCGACGTGGAGGGTGTCACCAAGCTGCGCGGTCACCGTCGTTGGGGCTGCGAGGCGAACGTCGGTGGACGTGAACCAGGCCAAGTCGGGATGCACACGACGGTTGTGCTGCCGCGCTAGGGACACGAAGTGCCTGACGGAGCGGGGCAAGTTTCGATTTTCGCCCGCCACCTTCGCGAGACGCCGTGGTGACGCAAGCAGATTGAGCAGCCCGTGTCGGCTAACCATGAGGTCGAGGTGTCGCTGCGACACCACGCGCACTGCGCCGCTGCCGGGCAACAGCGCGTACACAAATCGTGAGTAGCGCCGCAGCGCTCGGTACAGCGCTGCGGGTGGGCGGTCTTGCAGTTGCCGGAAAATGAGCGGGTTGTACTCGGCGATCACGATGGGTCGGAAGCGGGCGAGCAGCGCGTGTGCGCCGGTGAGGGCCCGCAGCTCGCACGACTCGATGTCGAGCTTCATCAAGTCGACCCGTCCGGGCTTGCGGGTCTGCATCCAGTCGTCGAGCCGCGTCGCCGCTACGTCTTGTGGGCACGCGCTGTGCAGGTTTTCCGACACGAACGACCATGCCGACCCGTCGGGCGCGACCTCGAGTGACGTGCGCCCGGTGACGTCGAGCACGGCGGTCTCCTCGACAACGACGTTGTCGAGGGCGTTCGCATCGATGTTGAGCCGCAGATAGTGCGACGCCTCGCCGCCGGGCTCGAATGCGTACACGGTGCCCCGCGGCGTCGCCCGCGCCATGACAAGGGTCAGCACGCCGATGTTTGCGCCTATGTCCAGCGCGACTGATTCAGGCGTGAGGAGTTCGTTGAGCACGGCCATGACTTCGGGCTCGAACACGCCATGCTCGGCGACCATCTTCATCACGCTGTTGTCATCGGCGCTGCCTACGAGCGTGAAGGTCGCTCCCTGCGGCGTCGTGAATTCGGCGGACGTGTCAGATGGAGCGATGGCGTGGAGGCTACCGTTCGACTGTGTTGATGGGATGGCTTCGGCGGGCCCTGCACCCACGCGAGCTGGCGAAGCAGGCCAAGACCGAATACGGCCGGGCGCACGCGCTGGCTGAGCGTTTGAGTGCCGGTACTGAGGTGCTGGCCGAGAGCGCCCAGTTCCTCGAACGGACCGCGTCGAGCGCCAATGACGCGGTCGAAAAGCTCGCAGCGGTATTGGCCGGCGGCATCGAAGACGTGGTCGCGGCGACGCCGCGGCTTTCCGATTCGGCGTTGCGCGGCTTCGTTGGCGGCAAGCCCACTGATCTCACGCCGGGCGCCGCGCAACTCTTGGACTACGCAAGCGGATTCGACGGCTTCGCAGCGCAGGCCGGCCTGTGGTTCAACCCACCTGTGTGCGTCAGCTACGTGGAAGGTGATGTTCGCCTCGGACCTGTGAACGAACGGATCGTCGAGATTCCGTTCGTGCTCGGCGCGCTCGCCGCCCTGCCGGCTGGTTCGGTTATCGCCGATGTCGGCGCAGCCGAGAGCACGCTGTCGCTGTCGCTGGCGTCACTCGGCTACCGCGTGTTCGCGGTCGACCCGCGCGGCTATCCACTGTCGCATCCGAACATTACGTCTGGGGCGGCGACTCTCGAGTCATGGGAGTGTGAGCCCGCAACGCTCGACGCAGTGGTGTGCGTCTCAGTCGTCGAACATCTGGGGCTCAACGCATACGGCGAGGGCGCCGAGGACGACGCGGGCGACGCCGCAGCCATGCAACGTATGCACTCGCTGCTCAAGCCCAACGGCTTGTTGGTGCTGACCGTGCCTGCTGGGCCGTGGGCGATCGAGGCGAACGAGCGAACCTATGACGACGACCACCTGACCCGACTACTGCATGGTTGGCGGGTTGAGTCTTCGGTCTTCGTTACCCGCACCGACGACGGCACATGGGTGCGCGAACCAGCGTCGGTTATCGGTGACAAACGCGGCGTCATGTTGGTGACTGCGCGCGCGTGACTCAGGCGCCGCGGGCCTTGGTGCTCGACGTGCAGGGTTTGCAAAGCCCGCTGCATCGAGAACGCGGCATCGCCCGATTCATCCAGGGCCACGCCGCCGCGCTCGGCCGTTCCGGTCGGGTCGCGATGTTCGGGCTCAACCCAAGTTGGCCGATGGCCGCCGACCTGCCGGCCGAGTTGCTCGACTCGCCAGCCTTGCGTTGGAACACCGCGCGCGAGTTGGCCGCGGTCGAAGCGGATCGCATCGCCTATCTGCTGATGTCGCCGTTCGAGTTGGGTGCCCGCGCCGACGCCATTCAGCCGCCTGCACTCCAACACCGCGACTCGTTGCGGGTGGTCACGCTCTACGACCTGATCCCGCTCATCATGCGCGCCACGTACCTGACCGATCCGAACACCCGTCGCCGCTACGAAACCCGTCTCCGGGTGGTCGAATCCGCCGATCTGGTGTTGGCGATTTCAGAGCAATCGCGCCACGACGCGATAGAGCGGCTGGCCTTGCGCGAAGACCGCGTTGTCAATATCGGTGCCGGCCTGTCGCCCTTCTTCCGCATGGCTCGCGCGGACGAACACCCTGACCAACTCGTGCGAGCAGCGCTGCCCCAGATCACGCGGTCCTTTGTGCTGTGCGTGTCGGGCGAAGACAACAATCGCAAGAACATCGACGGTCTTATTCGCGCGTACGCGCGCCTGAGGCGCGACATGCGCGACGCGCACCAACTCGTAGTCACCTGCAAGCTGTCACCCCAGGGCCGGGCGCTGTGGCAAGCCACAGCCGACTTAGCCGGGCTGGCGCCAAGCGACGTCGTTTTCACAGGCGGCGTGACCGACGAGGTGCTGCGGGCGTTGTACCAAACCGCCACCGCCTCGGTGTCGCCGTCGCTCTACGAGGGCTTTGGTCTTCCTGCGGTCGAGGCGGCCGCATGCGGCTGCCCAAGCGTGGGTGCGCGCACCAGTGCGCTCGGCGAGCTCAGCGACGACGCCGGCGCCCTGTTCGATCCGACGAGTACCGACGAGATGACCGCGGTGATGGATCGTGCGTTGGCCGACGAAGCGTGGCGGGATCAGCTCGCCCACGCGCAACAGCGCGCGTCCGGCCGATTCAACTGGGACGCAGTGGCCGCCCGCACGCTCGACGCGATCGATCGTTCGGCCCCGCCGGCCGCCCCTCGGTCTCGACCGCGGTTGCGGATGGCGATCGTGTCGCCGTTACCGCCGGTCATGTCCGGCGTGGCGGACTACACAGCGCGCGTCGTGGCGAGCCTGAGCAAGATCGCCGACGTCGACGCGTATTACACACCCAGCGGTCACGCACCGTCGGCACCGCTCGGCGCGGCGCGCGCCCGTCCCGCGGATGCTCTCGAGCGTTTCGCTACCCCCGGCATGTACGACGGGTTGATCTACGTCGTCGGCAACAGCGCCGCGCACCACGAAGTGGTCGAGATCGCGCGGCGGGTGCCGGGCATCGTCTGGTTTCACGACGTGCGCCTCGCCGGTTTGTATCTCTCGATGCCGTCGGGCCGTTTCGACCCCGGTTGGCGTCGGGCGCGCGGCGTGATGGAAGACCGGCTGATTCGGCAATACGGGGCGCGCTTGTCCCAGGAAGTGATGGATCGCTGGAACGATCCGACGGTGTACGACAGGCACGGCCTTGGTCTCACAGGTGAGCTCGTTGCGCGGGCGCCGCTTGTTCTCGTGAACTCCGAACACGCCGCTCGACTCGTTCGCCTCGACCAGGCCCCAACGGCGCGGCCCCTCACGATCGACGTGTTGCCCTTCGCCGCCCGCGACCCGTCCGTTCTCGCGTCGCGCAACGACACCTCTTCTGAAGTGGTCGTTCCGGGGTGGATGGACTGGATCAAGCAACCCGACGTGGCGATCGATGCCATTGCCCGCGTGCGTCAGACGTCACCAAACGTGACGCTCACGTTCGTCGGGAACATGTCCCCCGACCTCCAGCGCGACCTATGCGACCTGGCGCGAGATCTGGCCGTGCCCACGAGGTTTCTCGGCTACGTAGACGAAGCGACCTACTGGCAATCGATCGGCCGCGCCGGGTGCGCGATCGCGCTGCGCAAGGCGTCGCGGGGAGAGAGTTCGGCCGCCGCGAGCGACTGTCTGGCTGCGGGCGTTCCGGTGGTCACGAATTCCGCTACGGCTGCTGGTGGACCAGCGCTCCACGTGGTGCCCGTCGACGCGACTCCGGGCCAGGTGGCCGAGGCGGTGTTGGCTGCGCTAGCGGCGCGGCCGAACGAGGCGATTGCGCTGCCGACGTTCGACGATTTAGCCGAATCGCTATTGGAAGCGGTGAACCGAACCCATCGGGATCTCTAGGGCGCAGCCGCTAAGAGCGCTACTTGCCAGCGGCGCGACGCTGGAAGCGCGTCGCTTTCAACATCTTGCGATGCTTCTTCTTGCGCATGCGCTTGCGGCGCTTCTTAATCAGTGATCCCATTTCGGGCCGAGACCCTAGCGGGGTAATGGATACGACGGCCAACCCGGATACGGTCTTGGCCTTCAATCGGGGATCGTCCAATGGCAGGACAACGGACTTTGAATCCGTGAATCGAGGTTCGACCCCTCGTCCCCGAGCGTTGTTTTTACCCGGCCGGGCGCCCGCAGGCCCGGCCTCCTCCGCAAAGCGGGGCCCCTCGCTTCGCTCGCCCCACTGCGGCCGTCCGCGCGGCGCGACAGCGCGGTACCTTCACCCCGATTGTTGGGTTTTCTCAGGCATGCGGTTGGGGGGCGGCCTGCACGCGGTAAACAAGATGTCGTGACTACCCGTCCGCTGTGTGCTGTGGTGCTCGCCGCCGGCGAGGGCACCCGCATGATGTCGGCGCGGCCCAAGCCGCTACACCGCCTGTGCGGGCGTCCGATGGTGCTGCACGTGATTGATGCGCTGGCCGAGCTACACGTCGAGCGGGTGGTCGTGGTCGTCGGCCACGGCGCTGATCGTGTGGTGAAGACCGTCAGCGAAGACGCGCCCGAGGGCGTGCATCTGGACTTCGTCGAACAGGCCACGCAACGAGGAACAGGCGACGCGGTGTCGGTCGGTATTACTGCGCTCCCCGACGCCGACGACCAAGACGGCGACGTGATCGTGTTGCCGGGCGACACCCCGCTGCTGCGTCCGGCCACCATCGCCGCGCTGGTGCGTCAACACCGTTCGGCCGATGCTGCGGCGACGCTGCTCACCGCGCGCGTCGCCGACCCGTATGGCTACGGCCGCGTGGTGCGCACGGCGGACGGGCGGGTGTCGCGCATTGTGGAAGAGGTCGACGCCGACATCGAAGAGCGCGAGATCAACGAGATCAACACCTCGATCTACGTCTTTCGTCAGGGCGTGCTCGCACCCGGGCTGCGCCGGGTGGTGCCTGACAACGCCAAGGGCGAGTACTACCTCACCGACGTCATCGGCGTGCTGTTCGACGCCGGCTACAGCGTTACCGCCCTCGAAGCGGCCGACTCGATGGAAGCGGCCGGCGTAAATGACCGCGCCCAACTAGCGATCGCCGAGGCCGAGTTGCGCGACCGCACCAACGAACGATGGATGCGGCGCGGCGTCACCATGCTCGACCCCGAACACACCTACGTTGACGCCTCGGTGCAACTCGGCCCCGACGTCACGCTGTTCCCCGGCACGATCCTGCAAGGCCGAACCGTGATCGGCGAACACGCCGAGATCGGCCCCAACACGCGCCTCATCGACTGTTCCGTCGGCGAGGGCGCGGTGGTGGCCAGCAGCGTCGGGCGCCAAGCCGAGATCGCAAACCACGCCAACGTCGGTCCCTTCGCCTCGCTCGAGCCCGGCTCGCGAGTTGCCGAAGGCACCGTCACCGGCCCCTTTTATGTGGGTACTGCGGTCGACTGATGCGGATCAAATCTCTGGGGGCGGGCGTAGTCCTGTCCCTCACGCTCCTAATCGCGGCGGCGCTGCCCGCCCAGGCTGACCTCGACGCGAACTCGCGCTTGCTCGTGACGTTCAAAGAGGCGTCGGCCGTCGCCCGTGTGATCGAACGCTTCGGCGGGCAACGCGTCGGGCCCAACGGCTGGGCCGGGAAGGCCGACGCCACTGTCATGCGCGGTCTCGCCCGCGTCACGTCGGTCGCGCCCGACGGCATCATGCGGGCCGCGGCCGTGCCCAACGACCCGTGTGTCAACACCTGCGACGGCAAGAGCGAGTGGTACCTGCCCACGGTCGGCGCGCCGAGCGCATGGGACCGCACTCGCGGTGACGGCGTGACGATCGCGATCCTCGACTCGGGCATCGACACCGGTCATCCCGACCTGGCGCCGAAGATCGACGGGTCGGTCGACATGACCGATGTGCACGACGGCATCGGCATCCACGGCACCGAAGTGGCCGGCGTCGCGGGCGCGGCCACCAACAACGCGCAAGGCGTGGCGTCGCTCGGGTGGAACGCCCGACTGCTGTCGGTGAAGGTGCTCGACCAGAACGGCGAGGGCTTCACTAGTTGGGTGATCAACGGCATCTTCGAAGCAGTGAACCGCGGCGCCAAGGTCATCAACTTGTCGCTCGCCTCCACCGAATATGAACAGCCACTGCAGGACGCAATTAACAACGCGTACAACAAAGGCGTGCTCGTGGTCGCAGCCGCCGGCAACAACGACGGCCAGGGGGGCACGAGCACCTCGCCCAAATACCCGGCGGCCATGAACCACGTGCTGTCGGTGGCGGCCACGATGCAAAACGACACCGTCGCCGCATTTTCGCGGCGGGGGGCAACGGTCGACATGGCCGCGCCCGGCAACGGGTTGGTCACGACGGGGGCTGGCGGCACCTACGTGCTCGCCAGCGGAACGTCGCTGGCCGCGCCCGTCGTATCCGCAGCGGCCGCGCTGGTGATAGCGCAAGGCCTCGAGACGTCGCCCGACGCCGTCACCGCTCAGCTTGTTCGCACCGGCCAGCCGCTCAACGACGGAGTGGGCGGTGTGATCCGGCGCCTGAACGTGGGCTTCGCCACGGAAACCGCGGCGCCCTATTCGCTCGGCTTCGGCGGCGGCAACAGCGTGGCCGTCGGCAATGTCGACCCTGCGCCAGGGGAAGAAATCGTCACGGCGGCCGGGCCCGGTGGCGGCCCGCACGTCCGCGTTTTCTCCGCAGCGATGGACCCGATGGGTAGCGGCTTCCAGGCCTACAGCGCCAGCTTCCGTGGCGGCGTCGACGTAACTGTGGGCGACGTGTTGCCCGACGTACCCGGCGACGAAATCGTCACCGGCGCCGGCGCCGGTGGTGGCCCGCACGTGCGCGTGTTCCTCGGCAATGGATTGCCCGCGCCCGGTAAGGCCGGCGACGGGTTCTTCGCCTACGGCGCAGCGTTCACCGGCGGCGTCACCGTCGCCGTGGGCGACGTGCGCCCTGACGTGGCCGGCGACGAGATCATCACGGGCGCCGCTTCGAACGGCGGCCCCCACGTCCGCATCTTCTCAGCCGTTGGAGCGCCCCTCGACAACGGCGGCTTCTTCGCCTTCGACCCCGGCTTCGGCGGCGGCGTGCAGGTGGCGGTCGGCAACTTCGACGGCAACAACGGCATGGAGATCGCAGTTGCCGCCGGCCCCGGCGGTGGTCCGCACGTGAAGCTGTTTCACGCCGATGGGTCCGCCCTCAGCGGCGGTTTCTTCGCCTACGCCCCCAACTTCGGCGGCGGCGTGGACATCGCGGCCGCCCAAGTAGACGTGAACTTCGACGAGATCATCACGGTGCCCCGTACCGGCGGCGGCCCCCACCTGCGCTCCTTCCATCCTTCGGGCGACGCCATCGGTGGCGGCGTGTTCGCGTTCGATGCGTCGATCACGACCGGCCTGACCGTCGCCGCGGGTGAGGCGCAGATCGTGGTGGGCACCCGCGGCGGCCCGACCCTGGCGCGGGCGCTACCAATCAGTGCCGTTACGTAGATAAGTCGCGCGTTTAACGCGAGGACGCGCGAGTATCA
>JACCXE010000439.1 GCA_013697265.1 Actinomycetota bacterium
GCCAAGACGAGATCAACGAGTTGCTCGTCGACCGGGGCAAGCAGGGCCTCACCGTGGTGCGCCTCAAGGGCGGCGACCCGTTCGTGTTCGGCCGTGGTGGTGAAGAATGCGCGGCACTGGCCGCTGCGGGTGTGCCGTTCGAAGTGGTGCCGGGCGTGACGTCGGCCAGTGCGGCGCCGGCGTACGCAGGCGTGCCCCTGACCTATCGCGGTCTGTCATCCAGCGTCACGATCGTTACGGGACGCGACGACTCGACGACGCCAAACGAGGCGGACTGGGAGGCGGTGGCCCGCATGGGTATGGGCGGCGGCACGATCGTGGTGCTCATGGGCGCGGCCGGGCGAGACGAGATCGCGCACAATCTGATGGACAACGGCCTCGACGCGGCCACGCCGGTCACCGCGGTTACGTGGGGGACGCGGCCCGAACAGGTCACGGTGCGCACCACACTCGGTGGGCTGGGCGCGGCGGACGTGAACGCGCCGGTGACCATCGTGATCGGCGCGGTCGCCGCCCTGGCCGACGAGTTGGCGTGGTTCCGGCTGCCCTTGGCCGACAAACGGATCGTGGTGGCCGCACCAAGTGGTGACGGCGCCGCGGAACCGAGCTTCGGCGAACGGATCGCCGCGGCCGCGGCCCGCACCGGCGCCCACATCACGCCGTTGGTCACCGGCGCCCGCGTGTCACCCACCGATGGCGGGGCGGCGCTACGCGACGCGATCGCGCAGGCCCGCAGTGCGGCGTGGGTCACGTTCGCGTCGGTCGCGTCGGTCGAAGCGTTCGCCAGCGCCGCTCCCCACACGTTCGCCTTCGGGGACGCGCTGGTCGCCGTGGTTGGCGTCACCACCGCCGATGCCTTCGAGGCCGCCTTCGACCGCCCGGCCGACCTCGTGGCCGATCCGCCCAACGGCGCGTCGCTGGCCGCTGCCGTCGGCGACGCGCCCGACGACGGCAGCACCACGGTGTTGGTGATCGGCGCAGAAGACTCCACGGCCGACCTGCCCGAGGGGCTGCGCGTCTCGGGGTGGGAAGCCACGCCGGTCGCCGCTTATCGCCTCGGCCCGCCGCCCCATTCCGAGGTTCCGGCCCGCGACACGGTGGACGGGGCCGACGCGGTCGTATGCACGTCGTCGTCGGCCGCCACGTTTCTCGTGACCCATGGCGGTTTGATCACCGCCACAGCTCCGGTCGTCGCCATCGGCCCGTCGACCGCGGAAACGCTGGCCCGGGCCGGCCTGCCCCCGGCGCGCGTCGTGCCCGCGGCGTCGCCCGCCGTTACCGACATCGTCGATGCGCTTCTAACCTGTCTGTCGTGAGCGAGCTTGCGAGCGAACAATTGAGGGCTGCGTCCCGCTCATCGGGACGGCCGCCGAAGGCGGCTGGTCGATGAGTTTTCCCACCCAGAGGCCGCGGCGTTTGCGACGCACCGCGGCGTTGCGTCGTCTGGTGGCCGAAACCTCGCTGCGAGTCGACGACCTCGTGGCGCCGCTGTTCGTGCGCGAAGACATCGACAATCCGCAGCCGATCGCCTCGCTGCCCGGTGTGGTGCAGCACTCGAGGGCCAGCGTGCGCAAAGAAGTTCGTCGTCTCGTCGACCTGTGCGTGCCCGCGGTGATCCTGTTCGGCGTTCCCGCACGGAAGGATGCGACGGGGTCCGAGGCGTGGAACCCCGACGGCGTGATCCAAGCCGCGTTGCGCGACCTGCGTGACGACGTCGGCGACGAACTCGTCCTGATGGCCGACCTGTGCCTGGACGAGTACACCGATCACGGCCATTGCGGCGTGCTCACGCCTACGGGCGCGGTCGACAACGACGCGACCCTCGAGTTGTACGCCCGCATCGCAGTCGCACAAGCCGACGCGGGTGCCGCGGTCGTGGCACCGTCGGGGATGATGGACGGCCAGGTCGGTGCGATCCGCGCTGCGCTCGACGGTGCAGGCCACACCGACACCGTGATCCTGGCCTACTCGGCGAAATACGCGACAGCGCTTTACGGCCCGTTCCGCGACGCAGTCGACGTGAAGATCGTCGGAGGCGGCGACCGTCGCGCCTACCAACAGAACCCCACCAACGTGCGCGAGTCGTTGCGCGAAGTGCGCCTCGATATCGACGAGGGCGCCGACATGGTGATGGTGAAACCGGCGCTCGCCCACCTCGACGTGATCGCCGCCGTGCGCGCCGAAGTCGACGTGCCCGTCGCGGCGTATCACGTGAGCGGCGAGTACTCGATGATCAAGGCAGCGGCAGCCAACGGTTGGATCGACGGCGATGCCGTCGCCCTCGAACACCTGGGCGCCATCAAGCGGGCCGGCGCCGACATCATCCTCACGTACCTGGCGGCCGAAGTCGCCGAGCAACTCGGGTAGAGCAACTATGGGCGACGCAAACCACGAGATGTTCGAACGCGCCCAGCGGGTGATCCCGGGCGGCGTGAACTCGCCGGTGCGGGCGTTCCGGTCCGTCGGCGGCACCCCGTATGTGGTGGCGCACGGCGACGGCGCGTACGTCGTCGACGTCGCCGGCAACCGCTACGTCGACTGGGTACAGAGCTACGGCGCCACGATCCTGGGCCACGCCCATGAGCAAGTCGTGCTCAACGTGGCGTCCGCAGCCCGAGCGGGCACCAGCTTCGGCGCGCCCACGCCGGGCGAGGTCCTCCTCGCCGAGATGGTGTGCAACCGGGTGCCGGGCGTCGAGATGATGCGGCTGGT
>JACCXE010000440.1 GCA_013697265.1 Actinomycetota bacterium
TCAACGCCACGAACATCCTGGCCCAGAAGTATTTTCGGGGCACGTTGGGCACCCCCGAGCGCGAAACGTCGCTCAAGCAGGTCGTCGACCGCATCGTCGACACGATCCTGGCCTGGGGCCAGACGGACGGCTACTTCACCGATGAGGAAGAGGCCGCCGCGTTCTCCGACGAGCTGAAATTCCTCCTGATCCACCAGAAGGCGGCGTTCAACTCACCGGTCTGGTTCAACATCGGCGTAAAAGACGTGCCGCAGCAGGGATCTGCGTGCTTTATCTTGTCTGTAGATGATCAGATGAGATCGATCTTGAATTGGTATACCGAGGAAGGAATCATCTTCAAGGGCGGTTCAGGCGCCGGCGTCAACATCTCCAAGATCCGGTCATCGCGCGAGTTGTTGCAGGGCGGCGGCACGGCGTCGGGCCCGGTCAGCTTCATGCGCGGCGCCGATGCGTCGGCCGGCACGATTAAGAGTGGCGGAAAAACGAGGCGTGCCGCGAAGATGGTCATCCTCGACGTCGACCATCCCGACATCCAAGACTTCATCTGGTGCAAGACCGTCGAAGAGCGCAAGGCGCGCGTGCTGCGCGACAACGGCTTCGACATGGATCTCGACGGCAAAGACAGCCACTCGATCCAGTACCAGAACGCCAACAACTCGGTGCGGGTCACCGACGAGTTCATGCAGGCGGTTGTCGACGACGCCGACTGGCACCTGCGGGCGGTCACCGACGGCTCGATCATCGAGACGATCAAGGCCCGCGACCTGTTCCGTCAGATCAGCCAAGCTGCGTGGGAGTGCGCGGATCCGGGCATGCAGTTCGACACCACGATCAACAAGTGGCACACCGCGGCGACCACGGGGCGCATCAACGGATCTAACCCGTGCTGCTTCACCGGCGAGACGCTTGTGGAGACGGTCGACGGCCCGGTCGAATTCGAGCGGCTCCACAAACTCGACGAGGCCGGGCTCACTTTGCCTGAGGCGGTTTCGTTCGACGTCGCCGGCCGAGTGGTCACCCTGGGCCAGATCAACAAGGCCTGGATCGCAGGTCACACCGACTCGCTGATAAACGTGCGCACCGCAGCGGGCGTCGTTGGTCGGTGCACACCTGAGCATCGCTTTCTGATGGCGGACGGGCGTTGGGTCGAGGCCCAGCATCTCGTCGTGGGGGACCGGCTGCGCGCGGCTGCCGGCTCGGCGGCGATCGAGGACACCGTGGAGGCGGTCGACGTCGAAATACTCGACGAGCCGGTGGCCGTCTACGACCTCGAGGTCGACGGCACGCATAACTTCGGCATCGCCGGTCCGGCTTCGAGCGTGATCGTGCACAACTCGGAATACATGCACCTCGACAACTCGGCGTGCAACCTGGCGTCGCTGAACCTGCTGACGTTCCTCGACGAGCAGGACGACGACCGCTTCGATGTCGAGGGTTTCAAAGCCGCTACCGCTGTCGTGTTCACCGCGCAGGAAATCATTGTCGGCAACGGCGACTATCCGACCGCCAAGATCGCCAAGACGACCCGGCGCTTCCGTCAGCTCGGCATCGGCTACGCGAATCTCGGAGCGCTACTCATGGCCCAGGGCCTCGCCTACGACAGCGACGCGGGACGGGCGTGGGCTGGCGCCATAACGGCACTGCTCACAGGGCACAGCTACGCCACGAGCGCACGCACCGCGGCCCGCATGGGTCCGTTCGCTGGGTACCAGGAGAACCGGGTGCACATGCTCAAGGTGCTTGGTATGCACCGCGACGCCGTCAACGAGATCAACGAGGAACTGGTGCCCGTCGAATTGCTCGACGCCGCCCGCTCGGCGTGGGACGAGGCGTGCACTCTGGGCGAGGTGCACGGCGTGCGCAACTCGCAAGCTTCGGTCACAGCGCCGACGGGAACTATAGGACTTTTGATGGATTGTGATACCACCGGTATCGAGCCCGACCTCGGCTTGGTGAAGATGAAGAAGCTGGTGGGTGGCGGCACGATGAGCATCGTCAACCAGACCGTCCCGCGCGCGCTTCGGAAGCTCGGATACTCCGACGAGCAGATCGGCGAGATCCAGGCCTACATCGCCGATCAGAAGTCGATCCTCGGCGCGCCGCACCTGTCGCCGTCGCACTACGACGTGTTCGCCTGTTCGATGGGCGACAACACCATCCACTACACGGGCCACATCCGGATGATGGCCGCGGCCCAGCCGTTCCTGAGCGGTGCGATTAGCAAGTGCGTTACGGGCGACACACTGCTCGCCACCGAGGATGGGCTGGTGCGCATCGAGTCACTGCACGACGACGAGGCGCCCGACACGTTCCGCGGGCACTTCATGCAGGTCGCGTCCCTCGACGGCGTGCAAAAGACCGACGCCTTCTACTTCGGAGGCGACCGCGAGGTACGCGAGGTTGTGCTGCGTAACGGGCTGCGCGTCACCGGCACCATGAACCACCGGGTGATGGTCGCCGGGGTCAACGGGCTGGACTGGCGCCGACTCGACGAGATCGAAGCGACTGATGCCGTGGCCGTTCAGTACGGCTCCGAGATGTGGTCGCCAGTGCCGTCGCGGTTCGATGGCTTCGCGCCGTCACCGTCCTACGGATCTCAGAAGGCCGTGCGGGCGCCCGGGGAGATGACCACCGAGCTTGCCTTCCTGCTCGGCGCGTACGCGTCCGAGGGCCACACCACCCGGACGAACTGGACCGTGCACATCACCAACATGTGCGACGCGGTGCTGGAGCGCGTCGCCGCTGCGTGGCGTAGCGAGTTCGGTGTCGAGGCAAAAATCTTGCGTCCCGCCGACCGGTGCCCGTCGGTCATGGTGGCGTCCAAGACGATCGTCGAGTTTCTGGAGTTCCTGGGCTGCGGCGCCCGCGCATCGACGAAGCGCATCCCCGACGCCGTGTTGCGTTCGCCCCGCGAGATGGTGCTGGCTTTCCTCCAAGGGCTCGCACTCGACGCCTACGTCACGGTGGCTGCGGCACCGAAGTGGGGGATCTGCCTGGACGCTCCCAAGCTGCTCGACGACCTCCAGGCGGTGTTGGCCAACCTCGGCGTCGTGACCGGGCGTGTCTCCAAGTACAACCCGGTGTACGACAAGAGCTTCGACGAGGTGTACGCCGCGGGCACCCAGGGCCAGAGCGTCGCCGCGCTCGTGCCGTTCATGGAGCCCGAGAAAGCCGAGCGAGCCGACGCCCTGCTGCGACGCGTGTTCGAGGCCGCGCACGCGACGGCCGACGTGGTGCCCGGCATCGCGCCGAAGGATCTTTTCGACCTGTTGCCGGCGTCGGCGCGAAAGGGCTTCCACTTTCTGTGCGACGCGCGCACCGTCCAGGTCACGCGCCTGTCGCTCGAGCGCGTCGCCGCGGTTCCCGGTGTGGTGCTGCCCTACTGGCTACAGGCCGTGCTGGCCGACGGCCTGCACTTCTCACCGGTCAGCCGGGTGGTCGACGCTGGCGTGCGGCCCGTCTACGACATTTCCGTGCCGGAGACGATGGCCTTCGTCGGCAACGGCATCGTCAACCACAACACCGTGAATATGCCCGAGGACGTGTCGGTCGAAGACGTCGAGGAGCTGCACATCGAGTCGTGGCGTCTCGGTCTGAAGGCCGTGGCGATCTACCGCGACAGCTGCAAGGTCGCCCAGCCCCTCGCAACCGCGAAGAAGGGTCACGGCAGGGAAGGCTTCGGCGACGACCCGGCGCTGGCCGGCACTGTCGATGGCGCGCCCACCGACGCCGCGCTGGCCAAGAAGGTGGCCGAGCTCGAGAAGGAAATCGAGCGCCACACCGTGTTCGTGAAGCAGCCGGTGCGTGAGCGCCTGCCGAACAAGCGTCGGTCGACCACCACCAAGTTCCGGGTGGCCGACTGCGAGGGCTACTTCACCGTCGGCTAATACGACGACGGCCGTCCCGGCGAAGTGTTCATCTCGGTCAGCAAGCAGGGTTCGACGCTGAGCGGCTTGATGGATGCCTTCGCGGTGTCGATTTCATTGGGCCTGCAGCACGGCGTAC
>JACCXE010000491.1 GCA_013697265.1 Actinomycetota bacterium
GCTGCGAACGGCAAGCGGCGAACCTCAGAGCCGAGCAGCCTCCCGACAACTCGGCCAGCACGAGTTCCTACGACCGAGCTTCGGGCGTCCGCCGAAGCGACGGGCACCACAACGAAGGACATCGCTGTAGCGATGAAAACCAGTATGACTAGGGCGCGACGCGGCACGGAACCAGCGGGCATTCGAACAGACTAGGTCTAGCGGTACCCGGTCAGCGCGCCACAGCGCGTTCCGGTCGACGGCGTCCTGTTCCTCACCTTCTCCGTTAGTCGCTACTGGGATACTGCGGGTTCATCTGCTCGAGGCTGTCCACGAGCACCGACATCACCACCCAGTTCCGGTACCACTTGTGGTCGGCGGGCACGACGTACCAGGGCGCCTCGGGAATCGACGTCTCGCTGATCGCGTCGGCGTACGCGGCCATGAAGTCGTCCCAACGGGCCCGCATCGTTTCATCGCCGTCGTTGTACTTCCAGCGTTTGGCCGGGTCTTCGAGCCGGGCGCTGAAGCGCTCGGCCTGCTCGTCTTTGGAGATGTGCAGCATTACTTTGACGATGCGGGTGCCCGACGCGGCCAGTCCACGCTCGAAGTCTCGGATGATCGGGTAGCGCGCCTTCCACGTCTTCTTGGGCGCCAGGTCAAGCACGCGCTCGACCAACACGGCCTCGTAATGGGAACGGTTGAAGATCGCGACCTCACCTTTGCCCGGCGCGTGCGGGTGCACTCGCCACAAGAAGTCGTGGTCGAGTTCTTCGGACGAGGGTTCTTTGAACGAGCGCACCCGGCAGCCCTGCGGGTTGACACCCGAAAACACTTTGCGAATCGTGCCGTCCTTACCGCCCGCGTCCATGGCCTGAAGCACGAGCAGCATCGACTGTTGGTTCTCAGCCCACAGTCGCTCCTGCAACTCGACGAGGCGCACCCGCAACGCTTCAGTGGCATCTTCGGTGACCGTCCTGTTGCCCGGCGCGCCCGTCGTGGCGCCAGGATCGATTTTCTTCAGTGCGAACGGCTTGTCCGGCGCCGCGAGCCAACGCTGCCCGACTGGCTTTTTTGCCACGGGTGACTAGGCGCGGGCGAGGAGCGACTCGCGCACCTCGGTGTTCGTTGCCGCGTCGATCACCGTCCACGCCATCGCGATCGCTCCGTCGAGCGCGGCCTTGTCGGCCGTGGGCGTGGCGCAGAAGGCGGCGAACTCGGGCTGGTGATTGCTGACCGGATAACAACCGAGCCCCAGCATCGGGTGGATCGTGGCGATGGCCAGGCTGACGTTGGCCATGTCGGTCGAGCCCACGATGCGGTCGCCGAGCCCGCCCAGGTCGGGGAACACCCGTCCCAACTCTTCGGCGTTGGCACGGTAAAGAGCGCGCAGCGCGTCGTCGTCTTTCATCTCGGAGTACTTGGGGCTGGCCTCGGTGACCTCGTAGGAGCAGCCGGTCGCCATGGCGCCCGCTTCGAAGCAGCGATGCACCTTGGGCTCGAGCTCGGCCAGCTCGGCCAGCGTGCTCGACCGGATGTACCACTTGCCCGACGTGCTTTCGGGCACGACGTTCGGCGCGTCGCCGCCGTGGGTCACGATGCCGTGGATCCGCTCGGTCTGACGGATGTGTTGGCGCAACAAGCCGATCGAGGTCTGCGCGACTGTGAGCGCGTCCGCAGCGTTGATGCCGAGCTCGGGGAACGCAGAGGCGTGCGCGGCCTTGCCGTGGTAGTGGACATTTACGTGGGAGACGGCCAAACACGGAAAACGGTCGAGTTCGGTTGGCGCCGGGTGCACCATCATCGCGGCGTGGACGCCGGCGAACACGCCATTGTCCAACATGATGATCTTGCCCCCGCCGCCTTCTTCAGCCGGCGTGCCGAACACTTTGACCGTGATGCCGAGTTCGTCGGCCAGCGGTGCCAGTGCCAGACCGGCGCCCACCGCGGCCGCGGCGATCACGTTGTGGCCGCACGCATGTCCGACGCCGGGCAGGGCGTCGTACTCGGCACAGATGCCAACGGTGAGCGGCCCCGAGCCGTACGACGCGACGTAAGCGGTGGGAAGATCGGCCACGCCGGTCTCGATCGCAAACCCGGCTTCGTTGAGCGCGGCCGCAGTCCACTCAGCTGCGCGTTCTTCTTCGAAGCACAACTCGGGATGGCCGTGTATTCGGTGGCTCAGCGCGACGAGCGCCTCGTCACTGGTGTGGACGGTGTCTTGCGCGACTGCCTTCGTGTCCATGACGACCGAGGCTAAACCTCTTACGAAGCTTCGATCACAACGACGACATCGCCGGCACCGACGGTTTGGCCGACGTCGACCTTCACGTCCTTCACGGTGCCGTCGATCTCGGAGAGAATGTTGTTCTCCATCTTCATCGCCTCGAGCACGCACACGGGCTGACCAGCGGTTACCTCGTCGCCCACGGCCACCATCAGCTTCACGATCGTGCCCTGCATCGGCACCGAAATGGAACCGACGCCCGCGGCGCCTGCTGAACCGTGCGCGGTCGGAGCGGTCGGGCGCCCCGGCACTGCGCCGGCGCGAGCGCCACCACCGCTTACTACCGCGGCGGGGACATCGGGCACCCACAGCTTCACGGTGTACTTGCGGCCGTCCACCTCGGCGTCGACTTCGCGTAAGACCTTGGTCTCGCCGTCGTCGCCGACGACGGGCGCAGTGGGTGCACTTGAGACGCCGGTGAAGTCGAGTTTTTCCTCGACCCACTTCGTGGAGTGCTCGCCGGCAATGAAGTCGGGGTGGGTGAGGATCGCGACGTGCGCGGGCATCGTGGTCGCGATGCCTTCGATCTTGGTTTCGGCCAGCGCTCGCAGCATGCGGCGACGGGCGCTGTCGCGATCGGCGCCCCACACGATCAGCTTGGCCACGAGGTTGTCGTAGTACTGGCTCACGGTGTCGCCTGCGTCGTATCCGGCGTCGACGCGTACGCCGAAACCGTCGGGCCGCTCGAACCTGGTGAGGGTGCCCGGCGACGGCAGAAACTTGCCCCCGGCCGGATCTTCGGCGTTGATGCGCACTTCGATGGCATGGCCGTTGCGCTTCTTGGCGATCTGGTTTTGGCTGAAGGGCAGCTTCTTGCCCGACGCCACGAGCAGCTGCAGTTCCACGAGGTCGAGGCCGGTGGTGAGCTCGGTAACGGGGTGCTCGACCTGGAGCCGAGTGTTCATCTCGAGGAAGTAGAACTCGCCGTCCTGATAGAGGAATTCGACGGTACCGGCGTTGACGTACCCGCAGGCCAGCGCGACCGCGACGGCGGCCACGCCCATGGCGGTGCGCACGCTGTCGGGGAAGTTCGCCGCTGGTGACTCCTCGACGAGTTTCTGGTGACGGCGCTGGCACGAACAGTCGCGCTCGCCGATCCACACGCCGTTGCCCTTGGTGTCGCAGAAGACTTGCATCTCAATATGGCGGGGCCAGGTGAGGTAGCGCTCGACGTAACACTCGTCGCGCCCGAAACCCTTGAGCGCCTCGCTCTGCGCGCTCGCCAATGCGTCGGCCGCCTCGTCGGCGGTGTGCACGACGCGCATGCCCCGCCCGCCACCGCCGTAGGCCGCCTTGATCGCGACAGGCCAGCCGAACTCGTTGCCGAAGGCGACCACCTCTTCGCCACTTTGCAACACGTCGTTGCGCCCCGGAACGCCCTTCACGCCCGCCTTTTCCGCGGCGATGCGGCTAGAGATCTTGTCGCCCATCACCTCGATGGCTTCGGGCGGGGGACCGATGAACGTGACGCCCTTCGCGGCGATGGCGCGGGCGAAGTCGGCGTTCTCCGAGAAGAACCCGTAGCCCGGGTGCACGGCGTCGGCGCCGCTGCGCTCAATCACGCCGAGGATGGCCTCGGTGTTCAGGTAACTCTCGGCCGCGGTGGTGCCGCCGAGGGCGTAGGCCTCGTCGGCGAGCCGCACGTGCATCGCGTCGCGATCGAGGTCGGAGTACACGGCAACAGTTGGGATGCCGAGCTCACGACACGTCCGAATGACCCGGACGGCAATCTCGCCGCGGTTGGCAATCAGAACCTTGGAGAACATAGGGGTCGTAGCATCGCGCATGAGTGAGCGCAGCGAATGAGTCAATGAAGCAGCGGCGTTCGGCATCGCCGGCGCCCGAAGGGCGCTGAAGATGACGCCGCGCTACGACATTCATCGATTCGCGACGATCGATTCGACCAACAACTGGGTGATGGATCAGGCCCGATCCGGGGCCCCAGACGGCTTGGTAGCGGTGGCCGCGGAGCAGACCGCGGGCCGGGGCCGGCTCGGCCG
>JACCXE010000476.1 GCA_013697265.1 Actinomycetota bacterium
ACCACATCGACAAATGGGCCTTCGACGTGCCTTTTGTGTGCGGTGCTACCAACCTCGGCGAAGCGTTGCGCCGCATCAGCGAAGGCGCGGCCATGATCCGCTCCAAGGGCGAGGCGGGTACCGGCGACGTCGTGCACGCGGTGCGTCACCTGCGCCAGATCCTCGGCGACATTCGCGCCATCGGCACCGCCGATCAGCCCGAGCGCTACCGCTGGGCCAAAGAACTGCAAGCGCCGATCGGCCTCGTCGAGGAAGTGGCAACGCTTGGCAAGCTGCCGGTGCCCATGTTCTGCGCTGGCGGCATCGCCACCCCCGCCGACGCCGCCCTCGTGATGCAACTCGGCGCCGAAGCGGTGTTCGTTGGGTCGGGCATTTTCAAGAGCGACGACCCGGCACGGCGTGCCGCGGCGATCGTGGAAGCCACTACGCACTTCATGGATGCCGACGTCGTAGCCAAGGTCAGCCGCGGTTTGGGCGACGCGATGCGCGGCATCGACGCCGCGTCGGTTGAGAATCCGTTGGCTGATCGTGGCTGGTAGCTCGGTGCCCCCAGGTGCGTATCGGCATCCTCGCCTTGCAGGGCGCGGTCGGCGAGCACGCTGACTCGTTCACGCGCTTAGGCGCGTCGCCGGTCCCCATCCGTCGCCCCGATCAACTCGAAGACCTCGACGCCATCGTCCTGCCGGGAGGCGAGTCGACCACGATGTCGATGCTGCTCGAGTCGAGCGAACTCTTCGACCCGCTGCAGAAACGGCTCGAAGACGGCCTGCCCGCCCTCGGTACCTGTGCCGGCATGATCCTGCTGGCCTCAGACGTCCTCGACGGTCGCGCTGATCAGCGCAACTTCGCCGTGATCGACATCGCGGTGCGGCGAAACGCCTGGGGCCGTCAGGTCGACAGCTTCGAAGCCGACCTCGATATCGAGGCAATAGGCCACGACCCGTTCCCGGCCGTGTTCATTCGCGCGCCGCGCGTCGAGCGCGTCGGTGATCGCGTCGAAGTTCTCGCAGCGATCCACGACGAACCCGTACTGTGCCGGTCGGGCTCCGTAGTAGTCGCAAGTTTCCATCCCGAACTGTCCGGCGATCTACGCATCCACAAGTTGTTTCTAGAAGGAGTTAGGTCATGAGCGAGCTTGCGAGCGAACCAATAAACACAGGGTGCCGCCGCTCGGCGCCGCGAGCGCCAGAGGCGATCGCAAGATGAGCGGCCATTCCAAGTGGGCGACGATCAAGCACAAGAAGGGCGCGGCCGACGCAGCGCGGGCCAAGACCTTCGCCAAGCTGATCCGCCTGGTCGAAGTGGCCGCACGCGAAGGCGGCAGCGACACCACCACCAACGCGTCTCTGCGTTCCTCGGTCACGAAGGCCCGTGATGCGTCGGTCCCGATGGACACCATTGACCGCGCAATCAAGCGGGGCAGCGGCGAACTCGAAGGCGTTCAGTACGAACAGATGATGTACGAGGGTTACGCGGCGGGCGGTGTGGCCATGCTCGTGGACGCGCTTACCGACAACCGCAACCGCACCGGCGCTGAAGTGCGTTCGATCTTCTCGAAGAACGGCGGCGCGTTGGCCGAGCCCGGCGCCGTCGCGTGGCAGTTCGAGCGCAAAGGCGTGATCCTCGTGCCCAGCGCGATCAGCGAAGACGACTTGATGGCCATCGCTCTCGACGCCGGCGCCGACGACCTGCAACCGCAAGGCGACATGTGGCAACTCACCTGCGCGCCGAGCGACCTCACGGCGCTGCGCACGGCGCTCGAAGGGGCGGGCGTCGCGTTCGAGTCGGCCGAGACAACGATGCTGGCGCAAAACTCGATTCCGGTAACCGAAGAGAACGTAGCCAAGCAAGTGTTGCGCATGCTCGACGCGCTCGAAGACCACGACGACGTCCAGAACGTCTACGCCAACTTCGACATCTCCGACGACCTCTTCGCCGTCCTCGCCTAGAGCGGTCTCGCAGGCCCGCTCGCCCTTGGATGATTTTGGGAAGCGAAATGCGGCTGCGTGCCGCATTTTGCTTCCCAAATGGTCAGCGCAGGGTAACGACCTCCGGCGACCGACGGATGTCTGGGTGGTGACCCACGTTCCGATGGCCTAGGGCAGCGGTCTGCGGAACAGGCCGTCGGCACACATATCGCGATCTCCTGATTGCGATTTCGCGGTGACCCTTACCACCACGGTGTCGGCTCGTTCCGAAACCTTGACTCGGCGCTCTTGCGCGTGGCAGATGTTGAGCTGCAGTTGAAGCGTCGATGGCCCGGTCAATCGGCCGCCTCCGATGCCAACATTTGCTCGCTTCGGCGAGGCGGCGCACGACAGCAAGGCGATCGACATCATGACCACGGCCAGTCGACGCACGGTCATCTCTACTGGTCGAACTTCCTACGGGCGGATGGCCCGTCGGGCGACGTGCCTTTGAGCGCGGCCACGACCAAGAAGACGGCGATCGCGGCCCAGCCCTCCCCACGTTACGGGCGCCCACCCCCAACCCCAGCGGCGTGGAGCGAACCACACCTTCGTGCCAACGACCGGCTCCGCCCGCGCGACCGAATCGTAGGTCCGCGTTTTACCAACGGTCATTGGCCAACAGCACGGTCGTTCGATTGTTGTGCCCTCTGTCTCGCGCCGATCGCGAGCCACCAGAACGCGATGGCCCAGAGCGGGCCCGTCCACAGAACGCCGTAGTGGTGGCCGAGGATTGTCGCGAGCGCGAGCCCCACTGTGGTCAACGCCACGAGCACGAGCGTCAGGACGAACATCGCGTTCCACAGCCCCCGGCGCATCGCCTCAGCCTCGCAGACTCGACTTGTCTGGGGCGGGTGCGTTTATGCCAGCCTTGTAGACGTGAGGATGCGTCATACCAACACCGTTGCCCTTGTCCGTGACGAAACGTTCGAAATGGTCGTGTGATGGCGGTGGGAATCGGCGACAAGGCGCCCGACTTCACCTTGCTCGGTACCGGTGGCGAGTCGTTCTCGTTGTCGTCGTATATCGGTCAGCCGGTCGTGATCGCGTTCTACCCAGGCGACAACACGCCGGTGTGCACCAAGCAACTCGACTCGTACCAGGGCGACCTCGCCAGCTTCGCCGAAGTCGGCGCGCAGGTCTTCGGCATCAGCCCGCAGTCCGTCGAGAGCCACAACGAGTTCTCGTGCAAGCGCGGCTACGGCTTTCCGCTGCTAGCCGACACCGAAAAGAAGGTGGGCGAAGCCTATGGCGTGCTCGGTCCGCTCGGGTTCTACCGGCGCTCGGTGTTCGTGATCGATGCCGAAGGCGTGATCCGGTATATCCACCGCGCGGTGGCCGGCCTTACGTTCAAGAACTCGTCGGAGTTGATCGCCGCGATTAAAGCCGCGTCGTAA
>JACCXE010000492.1 GCA_013697265.1 Actinomycetota bacterium
ACCACGCTGGCGGTGGGCGCGGCGGCTTTCGCGCCGGCGCCGGACCCGGACGCGCCGGCGCCCATGTCGGCGCTGGTCGCAAACGAGTCGCTCGTGGCGTTGTCCGCCACGGGCACCGAACCGAGACGGCCGTTGCCAGCGCGGTCGTTGAACGCCACGATCGAACCTGCGGCTACCAACACCGCTGCTACTCCACCAACGATTCGCGACGTGCGCATCGGCCCACCCTCCTTGTTGCGTTGGAGGGTTGGACGGCGCGCGCCGGCGCGCTGGTTCCCGCTACTCGGTGATGGCTTCGAGCGGGATGCGGTCGACCTGCTGCTTGAACCACAGAACGTGCACAAGCAGCGCCGTGGCCAACGAACCGGCGCCGATGAACCGCACCCAGTCCTCGCTCGGCGCAGGCACGCTGGCGCCGCCGATCGTGATGAGCGAGTCGCCGCCGCCGGATTCAGCCGGCTGCTCAGACGGGTTGTACTTCAAGTCGGGGTCGTAGGTGCCCTCGTTGACCGCGCCGCTGTTCGTGGGCTTGCCGTTGCCGCCGAGCAGGGCGCCGAACTGCGAGAGATCGACGTTGCCCCCTGGCGCGTAGCCACCGGTGTTCCTCGGCGCGCTCTTGCCGCCCGGCGTGGTCGTCCTCGTGGAACCACCGGTCGTGCCGCCACCGGTTGAGCCCCCGCCGGTGCTGCCCCCGCCCGTTGTTCCGGCACCGGTCGACCCCTTGATCGTGGTCGACGTGGTCGTGCTGGCCGGCGTGGCCCGAACGGTTACGGCCGCGCTCTGCGCCGAGATGGGGCCGGGGATGCCGCGTGAGCAGGCCTCGTCGCTCGACTCGGTCTTACAGGTGCGAGCCCGCCGCACCGCCTGCACCGAGTACTTGTACGCGCCTTGGGCCTTGCCCGAGAGGTCGTCGTGGAACGTTGGCTTCGATGACGGGCCCACGGGCGACCCCACCGTCGCCGGGTTGCCCCCCGCGTACGATCGCAGCACCTGGTAGAACGCGATGTCGGGTTCGGGGTTCGGGTTCCACGTGACGGTGACCTGGGTCGAGTTCTCGGGCATGCCCGCGGCGACGCCCGACGGCTTGGCCGGCGCGACCTCGATGTCGAACGAGCGAGTGGAGCGGCCGGTCTCGGTGCGGGTGCCGCCGAGGCCGCCGTTGTAGGTGCCGGTGCCGTTGACGGTGAAGGTGTAGCGGCCGTTGTAATTGGGCTCTTGCGTCCACGAGAACGACACGTTCGATCCGCTGCCGCTGAACGCCGAAGAGTTCTGCGCGCCGCTGGTGTAGGTGAGCGTGGCGTTCTCAGACGTCCAGCCGTCCACACTCGTGAGCGCGAGGTCGACCTTCGTTACGGTGGCATTGCTACCGCTTTGGGAGACGGCGCCCGACAGCGCCGGATACGACGTGTAGGCGATGTCGCTAGGCGAGTTGATGTTTACTTCGTTGGCCGCGAGCGCGGGGCCCGCGCCAGGCACGGCGAGCAACACGAGCGCAGCCACACCGGCTGCGGCGAGAAGGCGAATCAGCTTCACGCTCCGATAGCTCCCTTGACGAGGGCGGCGCGAATGATGAGGCGCTGCTTGGCGGAGCCCTTCGGATGACATGTAGTAAGTGTGAGGTTTCGTTCGCCCGGAGTGTTGGCAACGATGCCAATATTGTCCGGCGAAACTACGAACGGATTGGGCGAACCGCCCCTATCGCTCACCTCATAGGTGCACGATCCGACCGGCGTCTGCAAAATGATCTGGTCGCCGGGAGCGAGCCGGTCCATTTGTGCGAACGGCTTGCCGTAGGTGGTGCGGTGCCCGGCGATGGCCACGTTTCCCGTCTCGCAAGGCAGCGGGGTGCCGCGGTAGTGCCCGGCTCCGGCCTTGAGCGCGGCGGGAGTCGTGCCTTCCACCACCACTACATCGACGCCGAGCTTCGGGATCTTGATGCGCGTCAACGCGTCGCCCACCCTGAGCTGACGGTTCTCGTACTTCGCCTTCAATTCGGGACTGGCCAACTGGTTGGTCTTTCGGTCTTGGATACGGCCCTGTTCGAAGTTCGTATAGACGGGATACCCGAGTAACCCGATCGCCGAGACGACAAGCACGAGCAGCAGGACGGACAGGCCCTGGTATGCCAGCCGGTTACGGCGGAAGAACTGAAAGACGGCTTCCAACGGGTCACCTCACGACGACGACAGGAGACAGAACAAGCGCGCGCGTCGAGATCGACTCGCCCACCCAAGGGTAAACGAAGGGCCTGGGGCTTTTGCCCCGGGCTCCTCATTTTCGGACTACCTAGGAGTTACTTGGTGGTGGCAGCTGCGGCGACGAGACGGTAGCGGCGGATGGCCACGATCGCCACGGCGGCGCCGGCGAGAGCCAGCGGAATCGCTGTCTCGGCACCGGTGCGCGGAAGCGCCGTTGGGATGTCACGAGCAATGTCGATGCTGGGAACGTCGAGCACCTTGGTCTGCGCGAGCTTGGCGATGGCGCCAGCCTCGGCGTGGGCGAGGTTCAGCACGATGCCGCCCGAGATGCCCTTGAGCAACTCGATGGCGACGCCGTCAGCAACGGCCTTCTTGCCGAACGCACCGTCGTCGACGATTTTGCCGACGCCGAGCTTGATGGTCGACTCGAGCGGCGTGCCGGCGAGCAGCGTGAGGTCTTGGCCGAGAGCGAGCTTGAGGCCCTCACCCGGGAACAGCAGACCCTTGATGCGCACGATCGCAGGATCGAAGGTCGGATCGCCGACGGGCAGGCCCGTGAGACGGTCGTAGGTAGAAGTAGCAGCAGCCTCACCGATGATGATCTGAAGCAGCGGCACGCTGCCGAGGATCGGCTTGCCCGCCGAGTCCCGACCGAGCTGCGGTGTCGGAAGAATCTTGATGTCGACAGCCGCCGAGTGCGACGACGCCGTGACCGTGTTGACCGTGTTGGTCACCGTGGACTTCGCGTCACCGATGGTGACTTGAAGCGTCTCGGTGTTCAGCACGCTGTCGAGCAGGCTGGTTAGCAAGTCGTCAGGCTGGATGGGCAGAGCCGGCAGGTTCAGCGCGTTGGTGACACCCAGGAGCGTGCTCACCAGGCTGCCAACCGGCAGGGTCTGCGTGAGATCCTGGAGGCCAAGCGGGGCGAGCAGGTTGTTGACCGACAGCGAGATGTCGCCTACCTGACCGGTGGCAACGGAGTTAAGCAGGCCGTTGTTGATCGACGCCGAACTGGCACCGCACGCGACGCCGATGCTGAGGATCGGCGAGATGAGTTCGGGCAGCTCAATGCCGGCGCAAGCGGCCGGGCGATTCTCGGAGCCGTTTGATGTGACCGCTGAGCTGGCCGTGGTGTTTCCGAGGAGGCTCAG
>JACCXE010000001.1 GCA_013697265.1 Actinomycetota bacterium
GCGTGGAATCATCGCCGTCACGACCTCTCATCGATTGGCCGTCGTGTTTCCTCGTGAACCTTCGCGAAGTCGATGAGGTTCAGCCGGAGGTTTGGATCGCCGGAAACATCGCATAAACGGTCGCGCCGCGCTTGCGCGGTGGCCCCTCCGTGGCCGATGACGAGCCCGGGCGACAGCGTGTAGAGGTGAACCTGCCAGTACCGCGGCTGTCCCTCGCCGGCCGAGTCACGGTCGAACATCATCGCCGAAACCAAACCTGGATCGAGAGGCTTGTCGTACTCCTCGGCGATCGGCGCCAGGTGCTCGCGAATCGTCGCTTGCATTAACGCCATGGTCTTGTGCAGATCTTCTCGGGTTGCCATTCTCTGTGGCCTCCGTTTCTGTTGGCGGAGGACCTGGCGCGCCGCCGCATAGGTCTGGCCTGTTTGCGACATGCGCTGACGCACGAGCCTCTTGAAGCTCTTGTTGGCTGTCACAGCTCCTCCAAAGGTCGCATCGAACCCCAGCGCTTCGACCCGACCCGGCGAGCGGACAGCGGCCCGAGGATGTGCTCCCCTTTGCCCCGTAGTTGGACTCGCTGGGAGGAGCCCTTGGGGTCAGGCGCTGAGCCGCGCCTGGCGGGAAGAGTACGGACGACCCGAGGCGGGGTCAATCAGAAATCGGCCGCCGCGGTAAAGGACGTGATCGTCGACATGGTCGAAGAGTTCATCAACGTCAGCGAACGCGTCGCCAAACTCGGCCAGGAATAACCGAGGGCTAGATGCGCTGCAGGATCGTCCCCGTGGCCAGGGCGCCGCCGCAGCACATGCTGATCAGCGCGAACTCTTTGTCGGTGCGCTCAAGCTCGTGCAGCGCGGTGGTGATCAGACGGGAGCCGGTCGAGCCAACCGGGTGACCGAGCGCGATGGCGCCACCGTTCACGTTGACCTTGCTCCAGTCCGGGTTGTGCACCCGCCCCCACGACAGCACCACCGAGGCGAACGCTTCGTTTACCTCGAAGACGTCTATGTCGGCCATCGTCATGCTCGCCTTCGCCAACACCTTCGCCGTGGCCTCGCCCGGCCCGTCGAGGTGATAGTAGGGGTCGGAGCCGACGAGGGTTTGCGCCACGATCTTGGCCCGCGGACGCAGGCCCTTCTCCTTGGCCTTGTCTTCGCTCATCCACAGAACGGCCGCCGCGCCGTCAGAAATCTGCGAACTGTTGCCCGCGGTGTGAATGCCGTCGGGCATGACCGGCTTGAGCTTGGCCAGGCCTTGCGCCGTCGTGTCGCGGGGCCCTTGGTCCTTGTTGATCACCGCCCGTTCACCGGTGGGCCCGTCTGGGCCGATCACCGGTGCCTCCATCGGCGCAATCTCAAGATCGAAGCGGCCTTCGGCGACGGCGCGGGCCGCGTTCTGTTGCGACCGCAGACCAAGCTCGTCCACCTCTTCACGCGTGATGCCGCGCTTCTCCGCGATGCGCTCGGCGGCGAGGAACTGGTCGGGCATGTCCCACGGGAAGGTGTCGGGCTTGGACGAACCGGGTCCGTTGATCACGTTCATGCCGAGGCCGACGCGGCTCATCGCCTCGACGCCGCAGGCGATAGCGATGTCGGCCGCGCCGGTTGCAATGAGGCCCTGCACAAAGTTGTTCGCCTGCTGGGCCGAGCCGCACTGACAGTCGACAGTGGTGGCCGCGGGCTCGTAGGACAAACCGAGGCTGAGCCACGCGTTGCGGGTGACGTTGCTCGCCTGCTCCCCGGCTTGGGTGACACATCCACCGACGAGTTGGTCGATCTCGGCCGGGTCGAGCCCGGCGCGTTTCACCACTTCGATCTGGGCGACGGCGAGGATCTCCGCGGCGTGCATGCCGGCGAGGTAGCCGTTGCGCTTCCCAATCGGCGTGCGGACGGCTTCGACAATGACGGGCTGCGACATGAGTGGCTCCTGGGAACGACGACTACCCATACTAGAACGTGTTCTTGTCTGGCGTAACCGGCACCGCGTTAGTCCTCGATGGTGATGGCCTGCTTGGGGCAGACCTGCATCGCCTTGACCGCCTTCTGGCGCAACTCTTCGGGCGGGTTCTCTTGCAGCACGTAGAGGAAGTCGTCGTCGCGGACCTCGAAGATCTCCGGCGCCTCGGCCATGCATAAGGCGTTGCTTTCACAAAGATCGAAGTCGACAACCACTCGCATACAACGAGCGTAACTAGAGACCGGTGAAGCTGCCGCCATCGCAGGCAATCGTTTGGCCGGTGACGAACCCGGCCGCCTCGGACGCCAAGAACGCAACCACCGAGCCGATGTCGGCCTCGGGGTCACCAAGCCGACCGAGCGGCGTGCGGCCCTCGAGGCGACCGCGCAATGCCGGGTTGGTCTTGAACGCGGTTTCCAACGCTGGTGTTACCGCGACAGGCGCGATGCAGTTCACGGTGACGCCGCGCTCGCCCCACTCGCGGGCCAGGCTCTTCGCGAACGCGCGCTGCGCCGCCTTGACCGCCGCGTACAGGGGCAGGTTCGCGCTGCCCTCCACGCCCGCCGCCGAGCTCACCAGGATGTACCGACCCCGGCCGCTAGCGGCTAGCGCGTCGGATGCGGCTTGCGCGCAGTAGATCGACGCCCACATCGCGGAACGAGACGCGCGATCCCAGTCCGGAAGCGTTGCCTCTTCCAACTGATAAGGCGAGTTCCGTCCGCTGAACGCGTTGTGCACCATCACGTCGAGCCCGCCGAACTCGGTCCGGGCGACGGCGACCGCGGCGACCACGTCGTCGCGCACTGTCACGTCAGTCGGCACGCACACGGCGCGGCCGCCGCGGTCCCGAATCTCTTGCGCCACCGGTTCGCCGTTCTCAGCCCGCCGCGCCGCGACCACCACGCCGAAGCCGGCGCCCGCCAGGGCAAGCGCAACGCCGCGTCCTACGCCTTGGCCGGCGCCGGTGACGAGCGCGGCGGTCACAGCGCCAGCTCGCTTCCGCCATCGAGGCTCAACGTGGCCCCGGTGAGGTAATGCGACGCCGGGCTGGCCAGGAACACGACCGTTGGGGCGATCGACTCGGGGTGGGGGTCAAGCGAAGTCGCCAAGCAGTTCACGGTGACGCCGTGAGCCCGCCATTGACGTGCCGCCGACAACGCCATCAGCCGTTTGGCTTCGATGGCCGCGCACGCGGCCGACAGACGGGCCCGCCCGACCAACGACACCGCCGGTGTGACCACGATCACCCGCGACGCGCCACCGGCGCGCGCCGCTTGCATCAGTGTCAGCGCGTCGCGCACCGGCCGGTCCCACGCCATGTCGATCGCGTCGTCGTCGAAGGCCTCGACCGGTCGTTCGACCGAGTCGATGTCGGCGATCACCAGCACGTCCACCCGCTCTAGCGAGTCGGTCAACGTGGCGCCGGCCGCCACCAACGCGTCGGCCAGCCCGCGACCGAATCGCGCGTCGATAGCGGTCACGTATGCGAGTTGCTGGGCGAGGACGCCGGCCACGCCGTAGTTTGACGCGCCATGCGACAGATCGCCGTTACCGGGGCGGTGTCGGGCCTCGGGGCCGCAAGCCCGGACCGCGTGCCGTAGATGCCCGTTCCCGACGCATTCCGTGAACTCGCGGCTGAGGTGAACAACTGGGACCGCTGGGGCCGGGACGACGAGGTCGGCACCATCAACCTGATCACGCCCGAGGTGCGCCGGCGCGCCGCCGCGTGCGTGAAGACCGGCAAAGCGTTCTCGCTCGCCATCCCCTTGTCCGAGGATGGCCCCCAGCTCGGCTTCGTGAAGGGCCGAGTTAATCCGAGCCGTTCGATGATCATGATCAATGAGCCTGCGTTCGGTGATGCGTCGATGTTCAGCTCGAGCGACGACGTCGTGACGATGGGCCTGCAGGCGGCGACGCATTGGGACTCGCTCGCCCACGTCACCTACGACGGGCGGCTCTACAACGGCGCGCACCCGTCGACGATCGACGAGGCCGGCGCCAGCCGCAACGGCATCGACAAGGTAACGACGCTTGTGAGCCGCGGCGTGTTGCTCGATGTGGCCCGGGTCAAAGACGTCGACCGGCTTGAGCCGGGCTACTCGATTACCGGCGACGACCTCGATGCGGCCGAGGAGCTCACCGCCACGACCGTGACGAGCGGCGACATCGTGCTTGTGCGCACCGGTCAGATGCAGCTGCTGCACGCGGGCGACAAGCTGGCCTACGCCCACCCGAGTCCGGGCCCGTCGATCCACAGCGTTCGCTGGTTGCGAGAACGCGACGTCGCCGCCGTTGCTACCGACACGTTCGTGTTCGAAGCGTTCCCCGGCGACGACCCCGACTGCCTCCTACCGGTCCACCTATTGCACCTGGTCGAGATGGGCCTCACGCAGGGGCAGAACTTCGACCTCGAAGCCCTCTCGGCCGACTGCGCCGCCGACGGCGTGTACGAGTTCCTCCTCGAAGCGTCGCCCCAGCCGTTCGTGGGGGGGCTGGGGTCGCCCGTCAACCCAGTTGCCCTGAAATAGAACCTGTTACAGTTTTGCATGGAATTCGGGATCTTCAACAGCCTGTATCTGCCGCCCCAACTGAAAGATGCCGACCCGGTCAACGCCGAACACAACCGGCTGATGGACGAGGTCGAGTGGGTAAAAGCGGCCGACCGCTCGGGCTTCAAATACACCTGGGCAACCGAGCACCACTTCCTCACCGAGTACTCGCACCTGTCGAGCAACGAAGCGTTCCTGGCTTACGTCGCCGGTGTGACGAACCGCATCCACATCGGATCGGGCATCTTCAACATCACGCCGCCGGTTTCGCCCCCGGCGCGTGTGGCCGAGAAGGTGGCGATGCTCGATCACCTCAGCGGCGGTCGGTTCGAGTTCGGCATGGGGCGCGGTTCGAGTTCCACCGAGCAAAAGGGCTTCGGCATCGACGACCCCGAGCTGACCCGCGAGATGTTCGACGAGGTCATCCCCGAGTTCAAGAAGATGTGGCGCGACGAGGTGTATTCCTTCGACGGCACGTTCTTCTCGATGCCCGAGCGCAACGTGTTGCCCAAGCCCTACACGCTGCCCCACCCGCCGATGTGGGTCGCGGCGGGTAGCCCGTCGACGTTCGAGAAGGCGGCGCAGATGGGCCTCGGCGTGCTCTGCTTCACCACCGGTTCACCCAAGACGCTGGCCCCGCTCATCGAGACCTACAAGCGCGAGATCAAGAACGCGGAGCCGGTCGGCGAGTACGTCAACAACAACGT
Source organism: Actinomycetota bacterium (assembly GCA_013697265.1). Taxonomy (GTDB): domain Bacteria; phylum Actinomycetota; class Acidimicrobiia; order Acidimicrobiales; family JACCXE01; genus JACCXE01. The sequence continues at coordinate 5,213 of JACCXE010000001.1, forward strand.
GATGGTCACGAGTCAGATGCTGTGCCTTGAGGACGGGCGCAAGGCACGCGAGATCGCCACGAACATGACGTCGGGCTACCACACGAGCCTCGTGTTCAGGTACCTCGACACCTTCCCGCGTCCGCCGGGTATCCCCGAGTGGCCGGCGCTGATCCCCGATCAAAACGTCGAGCAGTTGGACGAACAGATCAAGCGTGGCCTCACCACCATCGGTACACCCGACGAGTGCGCCAAGTGCGTGCAGAACTACGCCGACATCGGCGCCGACCAGATCACGTTCGGCATGCTCTCAAGCACCATGCCCATCGAGATCGCGGTGGAGGCAGTGGAGACGTTCGGCAAATACGTCATCCCCCAGTTCGACCAAGACCCGATGCACTCCACCCAACGCCAGCGCGAAGAACAACTCGGTGCGTGAACGTTGCGCCGCGTCGCTCGCCCGGTTACGCGCTCCTGCCTGCGCGGACGATGGTGGCGGCGCAATTCTGGCCGACTCCGGCTCGCAGGTCAGAGGTGAGGCGCGACTAAACGAAATCAGCCCGGCGAGGCCTCGCCACGAGGAGCGCCAAGGCGCCCAGGATTATCGCCAGCAGCCCGATGAAGGCCGTAGCTGCTAGCTGCGAGCTGGTGAGCTGGGGGCCGGTCAGCGCCAAGGTGCCGCTGCTGGTCGCAGTCTCCGTGGCCGTGCGGGCCCGTTCCGTGCCGTCGCCCGTCGCCTGCCCCGTTGGCGCGGTGAGCCGAGGACCGGCGATCGACGTCGTTAGGACAGATCTCGCGGTGGTCGTCGTTGTGGGCCGGGTGGTCGTAATGGGTCGGGTGGCCGTCGTGGGCGATGTCGTCGTGTATGTCGTTGACGTGGTCGTGGTCGGCCGGGTAGTGATCGTGGTCGGCCGGGTAGTGGTCGTGGTCGGCCGGGTAGTGGTCGTGGTCGTGGTCGATCTCCTTGACGTCGTTGAACCGGGCGACGTCGTTGAACCGGGCGACGTCGTTGAACTGGGCGACGTCGTTGAACTGGGCGACGTCGTTGAACTGGGCGACGTCGTTGAACTGGGCGACGTCGTCGTTGTCGTCGACCCAGTCGTCGTTGTCGTCGTGATTGGCGCGACAACGCACGTGCGGCTCACCACGTTGGTGTCCATAGTGACGGCGCCGTTGCGAGCGAGGAGCCGGCCCGAGACCCGGCTGCCCGTGTCGGCCGTGATCGAGGTCAAGGCCAGGATCGTTCCGACAAATTGTGTGCCGGTACCGAGTGTCGCGGAACTTCCAACCTGCCAGAAGACGTTGCAGCTGCTGGCGCCATTGAGCAGCGCTACGACGCTGTTCGACGCTGTGATGAGTGTGCTAGTCGACTGGAAGATGAACACAGCCGTGGAGTCACCCTGCGCGTCCAGGGTCACCGTACCGGTGAGGGCAAGTGGTGTGCCGGAGTACACGCCGGGCGCGAAGGTCTTTCCGCCGAGGTTTCCTATGACCGGTGTCGCCGGCCGACCGGCTGCGTTGTTGTAGGCGTTGGTCGCATCGGCCTGGGCCTGGGCCGCCGTCGCGTCAGCGGCATGAATCACGCCGCCGGTCACGACGCCGGGCGGAAAACCCGTGATGGCGGTACCGGGACTCACCCCGAGATCCCCGTTGACCGTCGAGGACCCGGTGTTGGTTACGGCGGAGCCACCCAGGACCGCGAAGCTAGCGGCCGTGCCGAGCGGAACTGTCGCCGGCCCGGCGCTGGCGTCGCGCCCGCTGACGGCGACCACGAGTGCGACGAGCAGGGCTGCTCCGCCGATTCTGCTAGCGCGTTCGGCCCAAGAGTGCTTTGGAGCTACAGCGTACGACGTCATGGAGTATTCCATCCGCGAGACCCTTTCGGGCCTAGCCCATGGTACGACTTATTCCACCAAGCGCAAGCAAGGCAAACCCGGCCCTTCGGACGTACTGCGCGTAACCGGGTCTAACTAAGGCAACTCAGTGGGCTCGCCCTGGTCACTCGATACAAGGCTTCGACTCACTCGTCGACTACTGGATCTCTAGCCCGATGCTCTCTGTCCGGACACGCGCATGTTCACTTCCCACCGCGTGACGCTGTCAGGCCTGGCTCGCTGGACGACGTACTCCTACCGGTGAGCAGCGCACGTTCACAACCTTCTGATGCACTACGGGTTGCAGATGCGGCAGGGCTTGAGCGTTGTTGCCGCGGCGTTGATCTCCTTGAGGCCTTTTCGACCGACTACCGACGCGCAGTCGGTGCGGTGATACAGGGTGCCTTTAGCGGTCGCGACATAGGTTTGGGCCGGCACCAACTCCGAGGCGGGCGACAAGGCAGCGGTATGGCCACCGGACAGCAAGTACTCGATGCGCTCTAGCACCGCCCGAGTCTCGGCGGTGTCGCGGCGGGTGGCGTGCACGAGCTGCGTCATCCAGTAGGCGAAGTACGCAAAGCCCCCGGCGAACACGAGGCCGAGGCCGAGCATGCCGCCGCTGATCGAATACGGGATCTGCTCGTAGAGGTTGGGCGTGTGCGACGCGCCCCACCATCCGAGCAAGATGAGCACCAGGCCGAGCGGCACCGCGACGGAACCGATGAAGAACAAGACGCGGGCGGCGTCGGTGGCTTTGGTGCGGGTGCGCACGTTCGAGATCGCACGCGCGAGACGGCGCTGACGCGCGTCGTCGGTGCCGCGCTCGACCGCAATATCGGTAGTTGTGGTCGTCATGCGACACCTCCGAGATAGGCCGCGGACACTTCGTCTGCGATGTCCTGCGGTTGACCGACGGCCACGATTGTTCCGTGTGATATCACTGCGGCATAGTCGGCGATCGCCAGGGCCGTCTGCGCAAATTGTTCTACGACGAGGATCGAAATGCCCTCGTCGCGCAGCTGCCGTACCAGTTCGTAGAGCTCACCGACAATGAGCGGGGCCAGACCGATCGAAATCTCGTCCAGCAATAACAGCGAGGGCTCGGTCGTGAGCGCACGGGCCATCGCCACCATCTGCTGCTGACCACCCGAAAGGCTGCCCGCGAGCTGTTTGCGTCGTTCGGCCAGGTCGGGAAAGCGAGCAAACGCTCGCTCCTCGACGTCCTTGAACTTCACGGTGCCGGCGTAGGTCATCATGCGCAGGTTCTCGGCGACGGTCAGGTTCGGAAAGATGCCCCGCCCCTCAGGGATCGTGCACACACCGGCGCGGGCGATCTGATCGGGGTCGGCGCCGTTGATGTGAATGCCGGCCACATGCACGCAGCCGTCGGTGGGCGCCAATCGGCCGCTCGCAACTTTGTGAATCGTGGACTTGCCCGCCCCATTGCTGCCGAGCAACGCGAACACGCAGCCGGCGGGCACCGAAAACGACACGTTGTGCAACACCTCGATACGGCCGTACGCCGCGCTGACGTTGCGCAGTTCAAGGGCGGGCGCGCTGGTCACTATGCGTCCTCGCCCGGCAACGTGCACGCGATGCCCGCGGTCGGGTCGGCGAGCACGGCCGTGTTCAAGCGGCGCATCCCGACCGCCAAGAGCAACGCGGCGAGCACGCCCAGCACCACGGTTGCGATCGGCAACCCTTTGCCATTCGCGGTGGCCACCGCAGGCACGATCTCGACCGGAGCGCCGGGAGACGCCGAGGCGCCGTCGACTGAGCCTGAACCGGCATCGCCCAACGCACCAAGGTCGTCGCCGAACGAGTCGCCGCCGCCCAGCACGTCGCCCCCGCCGAGCAGGTCGCCACCGAGATCCGTAGTGACCTCGTTGTCGTCGCCGCCTCCGGCCGATGCGACCGACGCGGCGCGCGCGCCGCCCAACGCGTAGCCGAGCGTGTAGCCGTTCTGCGTCAGGGTGATCACGAGCGAGTTCGCACCGACGACCGCCGCCGGCCCATTGATCTCCTTCGTGGTCGGCCCGACCGTGACGCTGATGCCGGCCGCGGCGAGCGCCTGCTTGGCGACCTGCTGGATGATCGCGTCGATCGGCTGGTTGGTGGTGCCGAAGTGCAGCCCGGTCTCGTCGATGGTGACGCCTTGGCCCATCACGGTGGCACCAGTGATCTTGGTTGTCGCGGTACCCGAGCCGGTTGTGCCGTCGCTCTTCGCGGTGGCCGTGCTGACGATCTGGTCGATCTGGAGCACGCCGGCGATGTTGAGGTTCTGCACCACGCTGCGCGCCGTTGACGTCGCCAGCTCGTTGACAACCCGCGTGCTGCTGGTAGCGCGGGCGACGCCGAACGTGCCCGGCAGCACCGACAGGCCCTGCGCGCCGGCCTCGGACTCGGCCGACGAGTTGTCGGCCCGGGAACGCATCGTGAGCCCGGGAAGGTCGTAGCTTGTGACCGGTGGGTCTTGGCCGGTGCGGGCCTCGGCCCGCACCGGGTAAATCAGCAGAGCCGCGACCTCAGGTGGGAAGCCAGGCACGAGGATGCCGAGCAACGAGCCGCCGTTCGCCACGATCGCTCCGGGCCATGCGGCGCTGGCCAGCCCGTAACCGGTGCCCGACTGCTGCGTGCTGCTCGCCTGGGGAATGTTCAGCTCGGGCTGAAACGGCTGGTCGGCGATGACCACGAACAGCTGCAAACCGCGGGCGTCTGCCGACAGGTCGTAACCGAGCAGTTCATCGGCACCGGCACGCGTGGCGTCGACCGCGAAGGACCCGACGCTGAGCAGCGCGGCGAGCGCCCCCGCGGCGATGCACGTCCACCCTCGCCTCACGCCGGCACCTCGGCGCCGAGGTAGGCGGCCTGGACGTCGGCGTTGTCTTTCACTTCGCCGGGAGTGCCGTGGGCGATGACGCGGCCGAAGTCGAGGACGTAAATCTCCTTGCTGATCCGCATCACAAGCTCGACATCGTGCTCAACCAACAGAATCGCCATCCCATCCTCTGCGAGTTCGGTCAGCAATTGTCCCAGGCCCAGCGTCTCGGAGGAGTCCAAGCCCGATCCGGGCTCGTCGAGCAACAACAGCTTGGGGCGGATGGCCAGCGCCCGACCCAGTTCTACCAGGCGGGCCAGGCCCGTCGGCATGGCGTCGACGGGCTGATTCCCCACTTCCCGCAGGCCGACTCGATCCAGGATTTCGTCGGCGACGGTGCGAGGATCCTCGCTCGTCGAGTCCCACTGATTGCGGATCTCACAGGCGACGAGGATGTTCTCGCGCGCGGTCAACGAACCGAACACCTCGAGGCGCTGGAACGTGCGGGCCACCCGCTTGCGGGCCCGTATATGGGGCTTGAGATTCGTGACGTCTTCACCGTCGATCGTCACTCGACCGCGTGTCGGCGCTTGCAGACCGGTGATGACGTTGAACAGCGTCGTCTTGCCCGCCCCGTTCGGCCCGATGAGCCCGGTCACCTGCGCCTCGTGCGCCTCGACGGTCGCCTCCGACAACGCGTAGGTAACGCCGAACTTCACGTCGACGGTTTCAGCGCTGAGCACTGCTCACCGCCTCGGGCGCGGGCGCCACATTTGGCTCGGGCTCGCGCCCATCTTGGGTACCGGAGTCGCCGGGGCGAAGCATCTTCCGAAGGCGAGCGATACGTGGGCCCACGTCGCTCGTCCACCCGTTGGGGTTGCGGCCGAGCGCAACCGCTCCGAGGCCGGCACCGAGAAACGACAGGCTTGGGATGCCCGGAAGCGACCGCTGGATCTTGGGGAACAGCCCGAAGGTGAGCCCGCCCATGAGCGCGCCGGTGACGGTGTTGATGCCGGCCACCGACACGAGCAGCAACAACACCAGGCTTTGCAACATCTCGAAGTCGTTGAGACCGACCTGACCGCGCAAGCCGCCGTAAAACGCACCGGCAAGACCGGCCATCGCCGACGACAGCGAGAACACGGCGAGCTTCGTCATCGTGAGATTCAGGCCGAGGGTGGCGCACGCGGCCGGGCTCTCGCGCATCGCGATAAGTCGCCGCCCGAAGGGACCGCGCCGCAGGGCGAGCACACCGATGCCGCACAACGCAAAGGTCACGCACAACAACACGAAGAAGGCGCGGTCGCCCCGAAACGAAACGCCGAGGATGTCGGGCCGCTTCACTTCGAGGCGGCCGCCGAAGCCGAAGACGTTGGTGTTCTTGAAGAACACTTGGCTCATGCCTTGCGCGAATGCGAGCGTGCTGAGCGCCAGGTACAAACCCTGGAGACGAATGGCGGGGAGGGCGGCGATCGCGCCGGCGATGCCCGCGAGCACCGTGGCTGCGATGATGCCGAGGAACGAACCGCCGCCGAAGAATTTACCCATCGCGAACGCCCCAACGCCGACGAAGGTCATTTGGGCCAGCGACACCTGGCCGGCGTAGCCGGTCAGCAAAACGAGTGACAGCATGATGAGGGCGAACACGATGCCCTGGCCCGCGGTGAACAGGTCGCCGGGCGACAAAACACTGGCCAAGATCGCCGCCACGGCGACGAAGCCGGCGCCGGCCACGAGGGATTCACGCAGCGACGCGACCCGCGGGGCTCGATGCGTGTTGACAACTCGGCCGACCCGCAGGCGCGCTTGGGGCAACGCGAGCAGCACCGCGTAAAGGAAGAAGATGGGCAATGCCGGTTTGGCGATGTTCAAGATGTTCGGCGGCAGGTTGCCGATCGCGTGCGCCTCGGCGAGGCCAAGAGCCAGGCCCCCGGCGAACGTGAGGGGCAGGCTCTTCAGCCGGCCGACCATCGCCGCCGCGTATCCGTTGATCACGAGCAGCGTCAACAAGATGATGTCCAGCGAAACCAACGGCGCCAGCAAGATCCCAGCCAAACCCGCGAGTGCAGCGCCAAGCGCCCAGCTGACCATGGCCACGCGATCGGGCGCCGCGCCGTTGAGTGACGCCAGTTCCGGGTCGTCAACAACGGCGCGCATCGCGGTGCCGATGCGGGTGCGGAACAGAAACAGCCGCAGAAGCACTGCGACCAGCACGGCCACCGTGATCATCGTGATCTGGTGGTAGCTCACGAAGATGCTGAACACCTTCACCCGGTTTCCGGCGAAGAACTCGGGCAGCGAACGGGGCTCGCCCGGATCCCAGAAGACCGTGGCGACACCGATGAACGCCAGCAGCAGACCGAGCGTGATCACGAGCGTGGTACTGATCGATGCGCCGTAGAGCCGGCGCATCAGCGTTCGTTGAATCAAGGCACCTAACGCCGGCGCGATCACCAAGAGCACTGCAATTAGCGCGAGCCACTGCGGCCAACCGTTCTGAACGGTGAGTTGCCAGTACGTGAAAGCCATCAACATGCCGATGGCGCCGTGGGCAAAGTTGAAGATTCCCGAGGTCGTGTAGGTGACGACCAGACCGCTCGCGGTCAGCGCGTAAATACAGCCGGTCGCGATGCCGATGACCGTGTAGGCCAGGAATGCGGTCATGTGTGCGTTACCCGAAGAACCAGGGTCCGTCGGCGCAACGGAAGGCCGCGGGGGGTGAGTCGAAGCGCGTGAACTTGCCGCCCACGACCTTCAACACGATGAAGCAAGGCGCGGGCGCCTTCGTGCCCGGGTTCGACGGGGCGAACAGGCCGAAGTCGTCGAAGACGCCGATCTTGCGAATGGCCTCGTTCACTGCCGGACGAGTGAGCTTTGGCCCCACGTTCTCCATGGCTTGGAAGAGCAGTCTTCCCCCCGCCCACGCGTAGGCCGTGAAGATGTCGGACTTGAACCCCGGCTTCACGTTGTTGACCCACTTGTCCATCAGCGCGACCTCAGGAATCACCCCCGCGTCTTCACCGCCGTACATCGACGACGAGGAGGTCACGAGCATTCCCTCGGCCGCGTCGCCCGCCAGCGCGAGGACGTCGGCGTCGTAGCCCGAGCCGTTGACCACGAACGCAGTTGGTTTGAAGCCCTGCGACTTCATCGCCTTGGCAAAGCGCGCTGCGGTCTTGTCGTCGACCGACGTGAGATAGATGAGCTTCACGCCCAAGTCCCGCATGCGCACAACGTCGGAGGTGAAGTCGGTTTCGGTCGCTCCGATGCCGCGTTCGTACTTGTACTGGTAGCCGACCGACACGGCGGCGCGCTTGTAACCCTGGTGCAGCGCTACGGCCGATGGGATATCGGAGTAGATGCTGCCGACGGCCTTGATGGCGTCGGGATACTTCTGCTTCAAATAGTTGAACGGCCCGAGCGGTCCACCCTTGGCCGAGGCTTGGATCGAGAAGTTGTTGGGAATGTTCAGACGAGCCTCGCCGAGCGCGTGACTGACGTCGGGCAGGTTCGCCTGCTTGATCTGATCGGCCGCCGCCTCGTCGTACAACGAGAACGAACCCAGGAAGCCCAACGCCTTCCCGATCAAATCGATGGTCTGCGAACGGTTCTGCCCGGTGTCGAACTGATCGTCTCGGGCGTCGAGCTTGAACTTGCGGCCGAACAGCCCGCCGAGCGAGTTCTCGTAGGCGACGGCTGCTTGCGCGCCGACAGTCGCGCCCGCGAACAAGCCGGGAACAGGACCGGTCAGGGTGCTGACGTTGCCGAGCGTGACCGTGGTGGCAGAAACGCCGACGTCGGTCGCTCCGCCGTTGCCGCCCGCGGGCATCGCGTGGACGTTGGTGGTGGTGCCCTTGACGTTGCCCGACCCCGACGTGGTCGCGGTGGTGTTGCCGGCGCCGGCGCCACTCCCGGTGCCAGACGAGCCGGGCACCGTGGCGTCGGTACCGAGGGCGTCGGCGAGCGTGGTGTCGGTAGAGCCGTCACCCGCCGCTGCCCCGCTGCCAGTGCTGTTGCCCGAACGGACAGCAGTCAACTGCTGATCGGTGAGTCGCGCACCGCACGCGGTGGTCGTCAAAACCATCGCTGCCAGTAGAGATACGAATTGAAGCTGCTTTAGTCTCACGGGCCCCCCAACTCGTGTGTATTTGAAATCTAACGCACCGTCAGATTCTGCGGCACGCGGCAATTCGGATTAGTTGTCGCGGCCCAGGATGAGACCACTCGTTGGTACACCTGTGCCCGCGGTTACCAGCACGTACTGAACGTTCGGCACCTGGTTCACCGAGTTGCCGCGCACTTGACGCACGCCCTCGGCAATGCCGTTCATCCCGTGGATATAGGCCTCCCCCAGTTGGCCGCCATTTGTGTTGATGGGCAGGCGACCGCCCAACTCGATGCCCTCATCCTTGATGAAGTCCTTGGCCTCGCCCCGTCCGCAGAAACCGAACTCCTCGAGCTGGCAGAGCACGAACGGGGTGAAGTGGTCGTAGATCACCGCGGTCTGGATGTCGGCCGGTGTGAGGCTCGAAGTGGCCCACAGCTGGCGGGCCACAAGCCCCATCTCGGGCAAGCCGGCCATGTCGTCGCGGTAGTAGCTCGTCATCATCTCTTGGCCTTTAGACGCGCCTTGGGCTGCGGCTTCAATGATCGCGCCGCCGTTGGGCGAATCCTTGACGCGGTCGCGGCTCGTGATGATCAAGGCCTGGGCGCCGTCGCTCTCCTGACAGCAGTCGAGCAAGTGCAGGGGCTCGACGATCCAGCGCGACGCCTGATGTTCCTCAAGTGTGATCGGCTGCTGGAAAAACCACGCCGCCGGGTTGGTCGACGCGTGGAACCGGTCGGCTACCGCGACGCGACCGAAGTCCTCACTGGTTGCGCCATAGGTGTGCATGTATCGGCGGGCGAACATGGCGACCCACTGTGCGGGCGTGACGAGGCCGTAGGGCGAGTACCAGGCGTAGTGCGCGTTCTCGGTGTTGGGCGCGGGCGGACGGTCTTGCACGCCGATGCCAAATCGGTGGCCCGACCGCTCGTTGAAGGCCCGGTAGCAAACCACCACGTCGCACACGCCACTGGCGACGGCCATGGCTGCTTGCAGGATCGTGCCGCCACCCGCTCCCCCGCCGTAGTGGACGCGGCTGAACAACTTCAGGTCGTTCATGCCGAGGTTGCGGGCGACCTCGATCTCGGGGTTGTTGTCCATGGTGAAGGTGACCATGCCGTCGACTTCGCTCGGTGCGATGCCGGCATCGTCCAGCGCCGCCTTCGTGGCCTCCACCGCCAGACGCAGCTCGCTGCGACCCGAGTCCTTCGAGAACTCTGTCGCGCCGATGCCCACGATCGCGGTGCGCCCGCCGATGTCGCTTGCGTCGCTCACGGAAGCACCAACGTGACGGTGCCGGTGACGTGGTCGCCCAGGTCGTTGGCGCCCCGCACCGTCACGTCGACTTCGCCGTCGGCTGCGCGCGTAACGGTGCCCGTCATCCTCATCGTGTCGCCCGGGTAGTTCGGCGCACCGAGCCGGATCTGGACCTTCTGCAGCACTGCCGCGGGCCCGGCCCAGTCGGTGACGAACCGGCCGACGAAGCCGTTGGTGCTGAGGATGTTCATGAAGATGTCCTTGGACCCCCGCTCTTGCGCGAGTTGCGAGTCGTGGTGGACGTCCTGGTAGTCGCGCGACGCGATTGCAGTGGCAACAATGAGCGTGCGCGTGAGCGCGATCTCGAGCGGCGGTAGTTCGTCGCCGACGTTCACGTCCTTGAACGCGAGCGTCATCGGTACGCGTCCGCGATGTCGGCGCCGATGCGGGCCAGCTGCTTACTGGCGCCGCCGAGTGAATCGGCGATCTGCTTACCCCACAAGAAGTAGCGGTGGACGGGATAGTCCACGTCAGCACCCATACCACCGTGCAGGTGCTGGGTGGCATGAACGACGCGCTCGCCGCCGTCGGCGGCCCACCACTTCGCGATGGCTACTTCCCTCGAGGCGTCGAGGCCCTCGTCGATGCGCCACGCCGCTTGCCACAACGTGACGTTCATTGCGCTGGCGTCGATGTAGGCATCGGCGGCCCGCAACGACACTCCTTGGAAGGTGGACAGGGGCTTGCCGAATTGCAGGCGGCCCGACGTGTACTCGGCGGCGAGGCGAATCGCCTCGTCGGCCACGCCGAGTTGGATCGCTGCTAGACCGACCAGACCGCGATCGAGGATCCATCGCACCACCGCCGCGCCGTCGCCGGCCCGACCCAGGGTTGCCTCGGTCGGGGCATTAACGAACGTGATGTGGGCGGCGCGTTGGTGATCGGTTGTGTCCACGACATCAATCGTTACGCCGTCAGCGCTCGGGTCGACCACGAATACGGTGACGCCGTCGGGCGTCGAAGCGGGCACCAGCACTCGGTCGGCGATGTGGCCTGCGGGTACCACGACTTTGCTACCGGAGAGCCGGCCGCCTGCCGACGCGATCACCCTGGGCGCGGCCGGATCGATCGAGTCGGCTTCGTCGAGCGCTGCGGTGAGAATTGCTTCGCCGCTGATGACACGGGGCAGCCACGTCGAGCGCTGTTCGACGGTGCCGAACTCGGCAATCGGGAGGGCCCCGAGGGCGATGGTCGGCAGCAGCGGAACCGGCGCTAGCCGGCGACCTTGTTCTTGGAGCACAAGGCAAAGGCTCATCAAACCGAGGCCACTGCCGCCGTCTTCTTCGGGCAGCGCGATGCCGAGCAGGTTCGCGGTCGCCAGCGCGGCCCACAGGTCGCGATCGATGCGCTCATTGCCGGCTTCGATTTGTTTGATGCGATCGACGGTGGCGTGGCCGGTGAAGATCTGCGCGGCGAGGTCGCGCACCGCGACCTGCTCGTCGGAGAAGTCGAAGTCCACTAGTTCAGCCCCGGTCGGAACTGCGGGAGCGTCAACTCGTCGTCGAAGGCCACAAACTCGGCGACGACGGGCATTCCGATCTCGACGTCGTGAGCCTCGATGCCGATCACGTTCGACACGAGCCGGGTGCCTTCTTCGAGTTCGATCACGGCAACGACCAACGGGTAGTCGAAGGCCGGCACCTGCGGGTGATGGTTCACGACGAAGCTGTAGATCGCACCCCGGCCGCTGGCGTCAACGGTGTCCCATTCAAGCGAGTGACAGTGCGGGCACATCGGCCCCGGCGGGTGACGCAGTTGGCGGCACCTCGCGCACCTCTGGATGAGCAACTGGTGTTGTTTCGCCGCCTCGAACCAGAACGCGTTGTCGCGGGTGATCGAGGGCCGGGGCCGCTGCGGACGCGGCTCGACCTTGGGTTGCGGCGCGAACTTGAGGATGCGGAACCGCATGGTGCCCACTACCTCGCCGGCGTCGTCGCGGTACTCCTGCAAGGTCGTGACGAAGTGACCGACGCCCAGGCCGGTCTTCTTCTCGTCGCTCACTGCTTCGATCGTGACCGTCGTGGTGACGCGATCGCCCGGCTCGAGATAGCGCATGTATTCCTGGTCGCAGTTCGTGGCGACGACGGATGTAAAGCCATGGCTGTCGAGCAGACGCAGCAGATCGTCTTGGGCGGTGGCGCCGGTGCGGCCACCGAGCCCCCGCATCGACCAGGCCTGAAGCATCGTCGGCGGCGCCACGATCCCGCGGTGGCCGTTGGCCTTGGCTGCGTCGTTGTCCAGGTAGATCGGGTTGCGGTCGTCGATGGCGTCGCACCAGTGACGGATCATCGGCTCGTTGACCGCGTCGAGTGCGCGCGTCGGTGGGCCGATGACCCGGCCTTCGAAGGCGCGTAGTGCGTCGATGAGCTCGCTCATCACCGCGCCTGCCGAGCCATCTTCAGCGCCACGCTGGCCACGATCTCGCGCTGCACTTCGTTCACGCCGCCGCCGAACGTGTTGATCTGTGCCGAGCGGCCCGCCTTCTCCAACTCACCGGCCAGCGCGGCACCGCCGGACCCGGCGCGCAGGTAGCCGGCCGATCCGACGATGCCCAGCAGCACCTGGTACGCCTCGACCGCGCACTCGGTGCCGTAGACCTTCACCGCGGACGAGTCGCCCGGGCTCAACGTGCCCGCGGCAACCGCGGCGGCCATGCGCCAGTTCAACAGGCGCATGGCTTCGAGCTTGGCGTGGGTGCGAGCCAGGTCGAGTTGCACCCAGGGCACGTCGATCATCTTTTGGTCGGGCGACGCGTCGGTTGCCGCGCACCACTTGGCCACGTCGTCCCACAACCGATGGGCGAGGCCGCCCAGCGCGGCGAGGCCGACACGCTCGTGATTGAGCTGGGTCGTGATCATGCGCCACCCGGCGTTTTCTTCGCCCACTCGGTTGGCCACAGGCACCCGCACGTCGGAGTAATAGCTGGCTGTTGTCTTCGTGCCGCCGACGGTGACGATCGGCGTGGCGCTGAAGCCGGAAGTCGAGGTCGGCACGAGGATGATTGAGATGCCGCGGTGCTTGGGCGCTTCGGTGTCGGTACGACAGGCGAGCCAGATGTAGTCGGCCTGGTCGGCGCCGCTGGTGAACACCTTGTTGCCGTTGATCACGTACTCGTCGCCGTCGAGCACGGCACGCGTCTTCAACGACGCCAGGTCGGTTCCTGCTTCGGGTTCGGTATAGCCGATCGCAAAATTGATCTCACCCGCCACGATGCCGGGCAGGAACTCTTTCTTCTGCTGTTCGGACCCGAAGCTCATCAGCGTGGGGCCAACGGTGTTGAGCGTGACGAACGGAAACGGCGCCGCGGCCCGCTGCACTTCGTCGAAGAATATGAACTGATCAGTCGCGGGCCGGCCCTGTCCACCGAACTCTTCGGGCCAGCCGACGCCGAGCCAGCCGTCGGTGCCCATCTGTCTCACGAGGCGCCGGAAAACCGGGCCGCCCTCGGGGTCGGCCGCGAGTTCGGCGCGTACCCCAGGCGTGAGCAGTTGCGAGAAGTACGTCCGCAACTCGCCCCGCAGAGCGATTTGCGCCGAGGTTTCCTCGAGCAACATCAGTTGCGTACCAATTCGCGGAACGGGGCGTACTTGTCAGGGCGGGGCTCGGCCGGCAGGCCGAGCACGCGCTCGCCCACCACGTTGCGCTGCACCTCGTCGGTGCCGCCACCAATGCGCATGGCCCACTGCGTGAGGAACTGCTGTTGCCACAGCCCGTCGTCGGGCGCGTCGGCGCCGCTCAACATGCCCGCCGCGCCCTCGACATCGACGCCGAGGTTGCCGTTTCGCTCGACGTGGCGCGAGTACAGCAGCTTCAGGATGGACGCTTCGGCACCTGGCACGCGCCCCTGCGCAAACGCCGTCTGGATGCGGTAACCGATGAAACGCAGCACCTCGAAACGCGTGAACGCTTCGGCCAGTTCCTGACGCACGAGCGGATCGTTCGTGCGACCCGAGGCCCGTGCCCGGTCGACGATGTTGGCGAATCCGATGCTGCTGGTGCCGCCGCCGATGAAGTTGCGCTCGTTAGCAAGCGTCGTGAGCGCCACGCCCCAACCGCCGTTTACTTCGCCGAGCACGTTCGCGGCGGGAACCCGCACGTCGGTGAGGAACACCTCGTTGAAATGGGCCACGCCGTTGATCTGGCGCAACGGTCGCACTTCGATGCCAGGCGATCGCATGTCGAGCACGAAGTAGGTCAGGCCCTTGTGCTTGGCCTGGTCGAAGTCGGTGCGGGCCAGCAAGATCGCCCAGTCGCTGTGTTGCGCGCCCGACGTCCACACCTTCTGCCCGTTGACGACGAAATCGTTCCCATCCAATTCGGCGCGGGTGCTTAGCCCGGCGAGGTCCGAGCCGGCGCCCGGTTCGCTGAAGAGTTGGCACCACACTTCGTCGCCGCGCAGCAGGGGCGGCAGGAAACGATCCTTCTGTTCCTCGGTGCCGTGCGCGATCAACGTCGGACCGGCCATGCCCAAGCCGACCGCGAACACTCCGGTCGACACATCGAACTTCGACTGCTCCTCGTTGAACAGCGACTGGTGGCGTGACGTGGCCCCCCGTCCGCCGTACGCGGCGGGCCAAGCGATGGCGGCCCATCCGGCGTCGGCCAACGTCGCCTGCCACTTCTTGCAGCGCGCCACGTGCGCAGGGTCGTCGGCCACCGCATTGGCGGTAACAGGCCCGCGCCGCGACGCGTTCTCCGCCAACCAGGCGAGAGCTTCGCCGCGAAAGGCGGCGTCCTCCGGGCTCTCGTCGAAATCCATCGGGGTGCGATCTAGGCCTGCGAGCCGATGACGGGGACGTGCGGGGTGGCTTTGGCCATCAGATCGCGCACGGCGTCGCCTACCTCGGTCGGCTCCCACCGGTCGCCCTTGTTGATCTCGGGGCCGTGCTGCCAGCCCACCGCAACCGAGATTTTGCCGCCGTCGACCTCGAATACCTGGCCGGTTACGTCCTGGGACAGCGGGCTGCCCAGCCACACCACGAGCGGAGCCACATTGTCGGCGGCCATCGCGTCGAAGGCACCGTCGGTCGGGGCTTGCATCGAATCGGGGAACAAATCTTCGGTCATGCGGGTGCGGGCGATCGGTGCGATCGCGTTCGCGGTGACGCCGTAACGACCGAGTTCGGCTGACACAACGCGGGTCATGGCCGCGATGCCGGCCTTGGCCGCCGCGTAGTTCGTCTGTCCGACGTTGCCGAAGAGGCCCGCCGCGGAACTGGTGTTGATGATGCGCCCGTCGTTGGTTTCTCCGGCCTTGATGCGATCGCGCCAGAAGTTGCCGGCGTGATGCATCGGCGCGTACGTGCCCTTGAGGTGCACGTTGATCACTGCGTCGAACTCGGCCTCGCTCATGCTCACGAGCATGCGGTCGCGCAAGATGCCGGCGTTGTTGACCAGCACATCGAGTCCGCCGAACGTGTCGACGGCGGTCTGGACCATGCGGCGGGCGCCCTCGAAGTCCGACACGTCGTCGCCGTTGGCCACGGCCTCGCCGCCCATGGCGCGAATGGCGTCGACCACCTCACCGGCCGGACCGTCGGAACTACCGGTGCCGTTGGGTTCGGCCCCCAGGTCGTTTACGACAACCTTGGCGCCCTGGCGGGCAAATTCCAGAGCATGGCCCCGCCCGATTCCTCGACCGGAACCGGTGACGATCACTACGCGGCCTTCACAAATGCCTGCCATGACATCCCTCCCTTGGACCGGCCGAGACTAGAACAGATTCTAGTTTTGCGCTATTCGCCTCTGAGCAATAAACGGGCGGCGAATTCAAGCTCTTCGCCGACCTGGCCCATGGCCGTCCACCCGTTGACCCAGCCCAGCAGTGAGGCGAACCACACGTGGGCGAGGATGCGGACGGTGCCGGCGCGAATCTCGTCGTCGATGCCGTGCAGGGGCGCGGCGAGTGCGGCCGAAACGATGTGTTGCACCTGGGCCTGGCACTCGGACACCGCGGGGTCGGGCGCAGTGATCGCGGTTACGAGCGCCGCAAACAACACGGGCTGACGCGCCGTTGCTTTTGTGATGCGGCGGATGACTTCGACCAGCCTGTCAACCGGTGCCTCGCCTGACGGCACCGTGCGCTGACCCATGGCGTTTTCGAACCCGCGCGCCCACTCGAGCAGCGCGGCGGCCAGGAGGTGATCCTTGGAGTTGAAGTAGCGGTAGACGGTGCCGAGCGCCACGCCGGCCTTGGCTGCGACGTCGCGCATTTGCACCGCGTCGTATCCGCCCTCGCCGGCCAACTCCATCGCCGCTTCGATCACGCGTGCGCGTCGGGCGTGTTGCGAGCGGGTGAGCACTTCGGGTGCAGGAGTCGCCATTACCCCGTTAGCTTTCCAGACCGATGGCAACGAACCAGCGAGCAGCAATCGTGATGACCGAAGACGAGATGATCTCGTTTCTCAACTCGAGTCGCACGATGACGATGGCAACGAACGGCAAGGACGGGCATCCGCACGTCGTGGCGATGTGGTTCGCGGTTGTCGATCATCAGATCTGTTTCGAGACCAAACGCAAGTCGCAGAAGGTGCAGAACCTGTTGCGCGACCCCCGCATCACCTGTTCGATCGAGGCGGGCAAGACCTACGACACGCTGCGCGGCATCTCGTTCGAAGGCGCAGCCGAGATCATCGACGACCCCGATTATTTGTGGCGAGTCGGCCTGTCGGTCTTCGAGCGCTACCAAGGCGTCTACACCGACGAAATGAAGCCGATTGTCGAGACCATGTTGAACAACCGCGTCGCCGTGAAGGTAAACGTCACCCGCGCCCGCAGCTGGGACCACCGCAAGATGGGAATGCCCGCCATGCCGATCGCCGGCACCACCGCAGGCGAAGCTACGTAATTTCACGCTGGCCGTCTCCCTAGACCGGCTCGACGGCCAGGATGGCGCCGATTTTGCGCAACTGTTTCGTGGCGCCGCCGAGCGTGAGCTCGAGTTGCTTGGCCCACAAGAAGTAGCGGTGCAGCGGGTAGTCACGGTCCACGCCGATGCCACCGTGAATGTGCTGCGCGGCGTGCACCACGCGTTGGCCGCCGTCGGCCGCCCAGAACTTCGCAGTCGCAACCTGCATAGCGCACGGCAGCCCGTCGCTCAATCGCCACGCCGCCTGCCACATCGTGAGGCGAATCGCTTCGGTATCGATGTACGCATCGGCGGCGCGTTGGCCGACGGCCTGAAAGGTACCGATCGGCTTGTCGAACTGCTCACGCGTGCCCGCATACGACGCCGTCATCGCAAGCGCCTGCTCGCAACAGCCGAGCATCACCGCGCACAGCGCGACGGTCATGCGCTCGAGCAACCACTCCAGCGCGTCGGTGCCGCCCAAGCGCGCCGCGGCAGCGCCGGCGAAGTCGAGGCGCGCTTCGGGCAACCCGCTCGTGGTGTTCAGGCGCGTCCGTTCGACGCCGCTGACCCCGAGGTCGACGAGGAAGAGCGCGGCGCCGTCGCCGGTGCGGGCCGAAACCAGCGCGTGCGACGCGTCGAGACCCGCGGGCACGCAGATCTTGGTGCCGTCGATCACCCATCCGCCGCCCGATTGGCTCGCCTTCGTGGACGGATCGTCGGGCTCGGCTCCGCTCTCCACCAGCGCGCTGGTGAGGATGCGATCGCCGGTCGCCACGTCGGCCAGCAAATCGGTGTGACCGACCTCCGCCAGCGCAGCTGCGCCCACGAGCGTGGCCAACAGCGGGATGGGCGCCGACGTGCGACCAACTTGTTCGAGCAGAAGGCAGATCTCGATGAAGCCGAGCCCGCTACCGCCGACCGATTCGGGTAGCGCAATGCCGAGCAGGTTCGCGTCGGCGAACGCGCTCCATGCGTCGCGGTCGATGTACTCGCCTGCTGTCTCGAGCGCCCGCAGCCGCTCGTGGGTGACCTGCGTTTCGAGGATTTGCGTGGCGAGGTCGCGCACCGCCTGCTGCTCCTCGGAGAATCCAAAGTCCATCTGCCCGCTCCTATCGAAGAGACCGGGGCATGCCCAGGCCGAACATGGCGATCAGATCGCGTTGGACCTCGTTGACGCCGCCGCCGAACGTGAGGATTAACAAGCTGCGGTAGTAGCGCTCGAGGCGCGCCTTCAGCACGGCCTCAGGCGAGTCCTCGGTGAGATAGCTCGGCTCACCCAGGATCTCGAACAGCAACTTGAACGCCTCGAGATAGAACTCGGTCCCAAAGACTTTGATGGTGGACGCGTCGGCGATGTTCAGCCCACCGCCGCTCGACGCTGCCCACGCCACCTTCCAGTTGATGAGCTTGAGGAACTCGAGTCGGGCGTAGACCCGAGCGAGATTCATCTGCACCCATTCCTGGTCAATGACGCGGCGTCCGTCCGCCAACTTCGTTTCCTGCGCCCACTTGCGCACTTCGTTGAGCGCGTTCTCGGGGATACCCGACGAGCACAGCGTGACGCGCTCGTGGTTGAGCTGGTTGGTGATCAGCCCCCAGCCGTTGTTCTCGCCACCGACGACGTTGCCGACGGGCACGCGGACGTCGTCGTAATACGTCTGGTTGATGTCGTGCTCGCTCAGCAGGTGCATGGGCTGGAACGAAAAGCCCGGCGTGGTGCGGGGCACGATGATGATCGAGATGCCTTTGTGCTTGGACACCTCGGGGTTGGTGCGCACCGCGAGCCAGATGTAGTCGGCGTCGCTCGAAAGCGACGTGAAGGTCTTCTGCCCGTTGATCACGTACTCGTCGCCGTCACGCACAGCACGCGTTTGCAGCGACGCCAGATCGGTCCCCGAACCCGGTTCGCTGTAGCCGACGCAGAACGTGATCTCACCACGCAAAATACGCGGCAGATAGAAGTTCTTCTGTTCGTCCGTGCCGAACTGCATGATCGTCGGACCGACCGTGTTGATCGTGAGCATGGGGACGGGCGCGCCGCCGCGCATCGACTCGTCGAAAAACACGAACTGCTCGAGCTGGCTGCGACCCTGTCCGCCGTACTCCTTGGGCCAGCCGATCCCGACCCAGCCATCGGCCGCCATCTGCTTGAAGATTCGACGCGTGGTCGGGCCGACACCGTGCTCCTTGCCCAGTTCTGCCTCGACCTCAGGGGTCAGCAGCTCGCGGTAGTACGCCCGCAGTTCTTGTCGAAGTTGTTCTTGTTCCTCGGTGTAGCCAATGAACACGGGTGGGCCTCCCCTAGAAAAACTGGAACACGTTACAGTCTGGCACGTGAAGCTCGGATTGCACATGGGGTACTGGGGCGCGGGGCCTCCGGCCAACGCGATCGACACTGTCCTCGAAGCGGAGCGCCTCGGGTTCGACTCGGTGTGGGTGGCCGAGAGCTACGGGTCGGACGCACTGACGCCGCTCGCGTGGTGGGGCGCGTCGACCTCGACGATCCGTCTCGGCACCAACCTGGCCCAGCTCTCCGCGCGTGCGCCGACCGCGATGGCCATGGCGGCCCAAACGCTCGACCATCTCTCGGGCGGGCGATTCGTGCTCGGCTTGGGCGTCTCCGGCCCGCAGGTTGTCGAGGGCTGGTACGGCGCGTCGTTCGACAAGCCCCTCGCCCGGACGCGCGAGTACGTCGACATCATCCATCGCGTGCTCGCCCGTGAAGGCCCCGTCACCAACGACGGGCCGCAGTATCCCCTCCCCTATCCCGGGGGGCTTGGCCTCGGGAAACCGCTGAAGTCGATCGTGCACCCGCTGCGCAAAGACATCCCGATCCTGCTCGGCGCCGAAGGCCCCAAGAACGTCGCACTAACAGCCGAGATTGCCGACGGCTGGTTTCCGATCTTCTTCTCGCCCCGTCACGACAAGATGTACACCGACGCGTTGGCCGAAGGTTTCGCCAGGCGCGACGGCGGCAAGCCTCCGCACTTTGAGGTCAACCCGATGGTGACGGTGTCGATCAACGACGACGTTGAGGTGGCGGCCGACGCGCTGCGGCCGATGATCGCGCTGTACGTCGGCGGCATGGGTGCCAAGGAGATGAACTTCCACTTCGACGTGTTCTGCCGCATGGGTTACGAGGGCGAGGCCCACAAAATCCAGGACCTCTATCTCGACGGCCACCAAGCCGACGCGATGGCGGCGGTGCCCACCGCCATGGTCGAGGAGATCTGCCTCATCGGCCCCGTAAACAAGATCCGCCACGACCTCGAAATGTGGAACGCGTCGATGGTGACGTCGATGCTGATCAACGGCTCCCCCGAGTTGTTACGCACGATGGCCGACCTCGTCCTCTAAACTCTCATTCTTGTAATCGTCAGTAGCTGTTTTCGCGCTCCTGGGTTACAAGAATGAGGACTTGTCGGCCTTTAAAGCCGCGTAGCGAGCAATTCGCTGTGGAAGTCCGGCGAGCCGAAGGCGGTGTCGAGAGCCCAGGCTCGCTTGAGGTAAAGGTGAGCGTCGACTTCCCACGTGAAGCCCATGCCCCCGTGCACCTGGATCGCGGCCTTGCCGTTTTTCACCGCGGCGTCGCCGGCGGTGATCTTGGCCGCCGACACGGCGCGGTCGACGTCGCCAACTGACGGATCGTCGATGGTGACGCCCGCGGCGTACACCGCGGCCCGCGCCACTTCAGTGCGCACGAGCATGTCGGCGAGCATGTGCTTGACCGCTTGGAACGAGCCGATCGGGCGATCGAACTGCTGGCGTTCCTTGGCGTAGGCGACGGCGACGTCGAGCACGGCTTCAGACAGCCCTAGCTGGATCGCCGCGGTGAGCAACGCGCCGTTCAGTCGCACTCGCGACGCGAGTTCGCCGTCGCCGACTTGCACACCCGTAGGCAAGCGTTCGGCGATCCAGATCGGCGTAAGCGGGTCGACAGGGTGTTCGCTGCGTGCGGCGACCACCGAAGCCGGGTCGACCTCGGCGATCCCGTTGGACTCGAGCACGAGCAACCGGTCGAGCACGTTCCAATATTCGATCACAACGGGGCCCCGCGCCCGCTCGACGATGCCAACAACTTCGTTCGACGCCGCGATCTCACTGGCCACGAGCGGGCCAGGCACGCAAGCGCGTCCGAGCTCTTCGAACACGAGCACCGACTCGGCCGAGCCGAGCCCGACGCCGCCGTCAGCTTCTGGCGCCCGCAGCGTGAACACGCCGGCATCGACCAACTCGCTCCACAACGCGCGGTCTACTCCGTCCGAGGCTTCGAGCTCGCGCACGGTTTCCATCGGGAAGCGGCCTTCGCAAAGTTTGCGCATGCCTTCTTGTAGGTCGACCTGGTCGCCACTGAGTTCGAAGTCCATCAGCGGTCCTTGGGCAGCCCGAGCACGCGCTCGGCCACGATGTTGCGTTGGATTTGCGACGTGCCCGCCGCGATCGAGATCGAGATCGCGTGCAGGTGACCCTCGACGTGTTTGCCGCTGCGTAAGCCGCTTACGTCGAGCATCGACAGCGAGGCGCGATCGAGCACCCGCATCGTCAGCTCGCCAAGACGATGCCGGGTCTCGGAGTAGTGGAGCTTGAACACCGAACCCCCGACACCGGGCACTCCGTTGCGCGACGCCTGCGACACGTTGCGCTTGGTCAACGCCCACAGCGCGTCGAGGCCGGCTGACAGATGACCAATCTCACGCCGAAGCCCGGCGTCGTCCCACGCGGTGGCCGAACCGCGCGTCACCTTCTTCGCCACCTGAGCCAGATCCCGCACCAGTTGCATCGACTGCAGCATTTCACCGACGAACGCGGTGCCCCGCTCGAAGCTGAAGGTGACCATGGCGACGCGCCACCCATCGTTTTCGTCGCCGACCCGGTTAGCGACGGGCACCCGCACGTTGTCGAGGAACACTTCGCTGAACTCGCTGCCGCCGACAATGGTCTTGAGCGGCCGCACGTCGATCCCCGCAGTGGCCATGGGGACGATGAGCCAGCTGATGCCGCGGTGCTTGGACGCGTCGGGGTCGGTACGCACCAACATCTCGCAGTAATCCGCCACCTGCGCGTGCGACGTCCAGATCTTGGAGCCGTTGATCACGTACTCGTCGCCGTCGCGTATGGCCCGGGTGCGAAGCGACGCCAAGTCCGATCCGGCCGAGGGCTCCGAAAACCCTTGGCACCACACCTCGTCGCCCCGAAGGATCCGGGGCAAGTGCGCGGCCTTCTGTTCCACCGACGCCTCGGCGTACAACGTGGGGCCCGCGTGCAGCAGCCCCACGAAGTTGACCCCGACGTAGGGTGCGCCCGCCTTCTCTGCCTCCTCGAGGAAGATCAGCTGCTCGGTGGGCGTGGCTCCGCGGCCGCCGACCTCCTCCGACCAGGCGATGCCGGCGTAGCCCGCCTCGAACAGCGTTCGCTGCCAGGCCGTGTCGTATTCACGGCGGCCCTGCCAGTCGTCCTCGCCGGGCCGATCGGGCGGAAAACCCGGCAGCGCTTCGGCCAGCCACCCGCGCAACTCGGCGCGGAAGGCGGCGTCGCTGTCGGAGTCGCGCAGGTTCATTGCGACGCCCGCCACGCCGCGTTTGCCTCCGCGAACTGTCGGCGCGTGAACTCGACGTCGTGGGGCGACTCTTCGGATAGATCAGCGGGCCACTGGCTGCGGGGTTGGGTAAAAAAGTCGCCGCCGTACACGTGGATCGCGCCGGTCAGTTGCCTCAGGGGATTGGTGACGGCGTGGATCGTGTCGTCGCCCAGCAGTACCGAGTCACCCTCCGCTAGCCGCTTGCCGCCCGACGCGACAATCGGCGCCGTGCCTGGTGCGATGCGCCGGAAGAACGCGTTGTCTTCCTGGCCCGTGTAAATCCCGATGGCGGCCCACATCCGGTGATCGTGGGGCAACAGCTTCATTTTCGGCGCCCACACCACGTGGAGCACCGTCAGGTCGTCGGCCCGGTGCAACGTGTTGAGTCCACCTTCCTCGGGCTTCAGCGCGTCGGCCATGGCGGACCGGTCGGCCAAAGCCCGATCGAGCACCTGGCGGATCGCCCGCCGCGGCTCGACTTCGGCTATCGCCGCCTGGCACTGGGCCACGAACCCCTCGACGTCGAACATGACTACGACCGTACCGCCGCGGCGAGTTTGTCCACCAACGCCGCCACCTCTTGCGCGCACGCCACGATCACTTCGAGCTCGCCTCCGGCCGGGTCTTCGACGTTCTCCCACTCCTCAAGCTCTAGGTCGGCCAACCCAAGCGCACCGACGCGCTCGCCCAACGAGGCCGAGGTGGACGGCAGGTCGCGGACCAACCGGCGAATGGTCGCCGTTTTCATCGCTGCCTCCGGATGTGTCCGCCGCACGTACTCGACGTGAAACGTCTCGAAGCACACGATGAGATCGGCGTCGCGAGCATCAGCGTCGCTGAGTTGACGGCTGCGGTGCGCCGGCTCCGTCACACCCAGCTCCTCCAGCGCGCGACGGGTGCGCCAGCTCATTGGCAGGCCCTCGATCACCATCGTCCCCGCGGTCACCACGCGGGCCCCGCCGATGTGCGACAGCACCGCACCGGCCATAACGCTACGGGCCGCGTTGCCGGTGCAGACGAAGACGACGTGCGGAATGGCTGCTACCAAAGTTGGTCGGTGTAAGTGTCCGTCCCGACGATCGTCGGGATGAACGGCGACGCCCACAACAGCGAGCCCAGACCACTGGCCTTCAGCGCGTCGCCCTCTTCGGCGAAGCGCGGCCACGAGTCGGCCGGGTCGCCGTCGGTGAAGAACAGATACATGAAGCGACGCTCGACGCCCTCGACCCGGGGCACGTCGCTCGGCGCGTCGGCCAGCAACGGCATGGCGGAAAACCGGATCGCTAGCGCGATGTCGGAGCCGTTCATAGATTCGGGCAGCCGCGTCTCGCGGTACCAACGATCGATGTCCTCGTGCGTGACGCCCTCGGCGTGTTCGCCAACGATCGTGACCTGTCCACCGAAGCGATGGTCGAGGGCCAGTTCGGCCGGCACGCCGTCGGCGTCGCGGTTGAACGACCACTCGTAGTTGTAGAGCGCGGTGTGAATGTGGTCGCGCTCGGCAAACATGCGGCCGTTGGCGTGCAACTTGTTGACCTGGTCTACGGCCCAACGGTTCCAGTCGCCGTGGTGGCCACTGAGAATCCAGTAGATCGCGACATAGGAACCGGTCAACGGGTCAGGTGTGACCGGCGAGTCGATCGGATAGCGCAGGTCTTTGTACGGCCGCGTCGCCACGAAGCGCTGACCGGCGAACTGGTACGCGCCAACCATGCAGCCTGCGTAGAAATGGTCGCGTTCGTACCAGCGGTTGTACGCAACCTCGTGGCCCTTGCGGGGTTCGACGAGTGTGTACAGCATCGAGCCGAGCCGGATCTCGTCGTTCTCGTTGCCGGCCATTTTCAATCCCCCTCGTTCGCAGCGGCGCGAGCGCGCAGCTCGTGCTTCAAGATCTTGTTGCTCGCGTTCATGGGCAACGCATCGACCACGAAGAACCGGCGCGGCACCTTGTAGTTCGCCATGTGGTCGCGGCTCCACGCGTGCAGTTCGTCGGGCGTGGGCGCGGCACCGGGCCGCGCCACCACGAACGCGACCCCCACCTCGCCCATGCGCTCGTCGGGCACACCCACAACCGCGACCTGCGCC
The DNA here is from genome assembly GCA_013697265.1 of Actinomycetota bacterium. Taxonomy (GTDB): domain Bacteria; phylum Actinomycetota; class Acidimicrobiia; order Acidimicrobiales; family JACCXE01; genus JACCXE01. The sequence goes on from JACCXE010000001.1 coordinate 29,819, forward strand.
ACTTGCGGGTGCGCGAGCAGGTTGTTCTCGATCTCGGCTGGATACGCGTTGAACCCGCCGACGATGAACATGTCCTTCAACCGGTCGGTGATCTTGAGGTAGCCCCGCTCGTCCATCGTCCCGATGTCGCCGGTGTGCAGCCAGCCATCCGCGTCAATGGCTTCGCCGGTGGCGGACGGGTTATCGAAGTACCCGGTCATCACGTTGTATCCCCGCACGACGATCTCGCCCGGCTCGCCGCGAGGCGCCTCGTTGTTCTTGTCGTCGACAACGCGCACCTCGGTATCGGGGATGGCGCAACCGGACGTGTTCGAGATGGTCTCGGCGTCGTCGCCGGCCCGACAGATCGACACCACGCCGGTCGACTCGGTGAGACCGTACGCAGTCACGATTGTTTTGAACGTGAGTTCCTTGCGCATGCGTTCGATCATCTCAACGGGGACAGGCGCCGCGCCCGTCACGCACAACCGCAGCGACGACAAATCAAACGAGTCGCGCTGGGGATGATCAAGGATCGATTGGTAGAGCGCCGGCGGCCCGGGCAGCATCGAGATGCGTTCCTCGCTGATGCGGGCCAGCACCGTCGGCACGTCGAACACCGGATGCGGAACGATCGTTGCCCCCTTGATGAGACACGCGAGGAACCCCGCCTTGAACCCGAACGTGTGGAAGAACGGATTGACGATCAGGTAGCGGTCGCCTGCAACGAGGCCGACAATCGACGCCCACTGCTCGAACACGCGCAGCGTCTGGCCGTGCGTGGCGACCACGCCTTTGGGCCGCCCCGTCGTGCCCGACGTAAAGATGAGGTCGGACACGTCGTCGCTACCCAACGCACCGATGCGCTTGTCGACC
>JACCXE010000045.1 GCA_013697265.1 Actinomycetota bacterium
CTCTTTGACTCGGCGCGGCGTGTCGGCGAGTCGCAGGAGCGAAGTGCGGCGCAGCAACTGTCGCACTGGGCGCGCATCGGTAGGGAGATCGAGAACTCGTCGGCGATGAGCGTGGCCGCGCGAGGGCGGATGGCCGACGCGGCGACCTACGACCGGCTCGCACCTGCTGAGCAGGCGCTCGTGCGCGCAGCCTGGGAAGACGCCATGCAAGCGCGCATCGGCGGTTTGAATTTTCGTGCCGACCTGGTTGCCGAAGGCCGGGGATACGTCGTGGTCGGCGACGCGGCGGGAACGGCGCATCAATTGCCTGCTGCCACGCAGTCCAGGCGCCCTACGAAAAAGGCCGCGGCGAGAAAGAACCCGCCGGCGAAGAAGACCTCCGCTTCGAAGACGAGGTGGGTTCGTCGAGCCAAGGCGTGAACCTGGGCGACCCGGTCCTGCACCTGATCGTGGGCGCCAACGGCGCCGGCAAGTCGACCTTCTTTCGCTTCGTCGTCGAGCCGGAGACGGCCTTGCCGTTTGTCAACGCCGACGAGATCGCGGCTGCAAATTGGCCGGGCGACACGCAAGCTCGCAGCTACGACGCAGCACGCCTCGCCGCGGAGGAGCACGCCGCGTTCATCGCCGAGCGTCGGTCGTTTGCCGCCGAGACGGTCTTCTCGCATCCATCGAAGATCGAGTTGGTACGTGACGCTCGCAGTGCCGGTTACGTGGTCGTACTGCACGTGGTCCTCGTGCCCGAAGCGGTCGCGGTCGGCCGCGTTGCCGAGCGGGTGGCGCATGGCCTGGGCCATCCCGTGCCCGAACACAAGATTCGTGAGCGTTTCGCTCGGCTGTGGGACAACGTGGTCGCCGCGGTACCGCTTACCAACTCGGCGTTCGTGTACGACAACAGTTCCGTTGATACGCCGTACCGCATCGTGGCGACGTTTCGGGCGGGGCGGCTGGTTGGCGCGGCGGCCTGGCCGCGGTGGGCACCCGACGCGTTGCGGTCGCTGCGTTAACGCGTAGTGCTCTTCGACGCGGTCCTCGCCGTTCCGACACCGTTACGGGAGTGGGTTCCTGTGCTCGCGGCGTTTGCGCAGTCGATCGCATGACGCATCGGAGGGATAGATGCCACACCGTCGCTTTACCCTTCCGGCATGGGCCTGCTCGTCGGTATCCCGATGCTTCTGGTCGCGGTCGTCTTCGGGTTGTTCTACGTCTGGATTCTCGCCTGGCTGGTGCTCGAGAACCTCCCGATCGGATTGCTCGTCATCGCCGCACATCTACGCGTGATCGCTTGGTTGGTCCCCTACGCGAAGCAGTGGTGGCGGAATCTCAGGTCCATGCTCGGCCTTCCCTCGCTGGAGCTTTGCGTTGAACTCGCCCGCATCTCTTGGCCGCAGCGTGGTCGTCGCGGGCGGTGCCGAGGCGCCCGAGCGGTGGCGCGACGCCGCACGCGTGTCATCGACAGGGTTGACTCGGGTGCGACCGTCGCCTGTCTTCACGACGCGTGGTTCACGCGCACGCCGATCGTGGTCGACCTCCAGGTCGATCCCGCAACTTTCCGAAACGGCGAGAGCCGCGACGGCGACGTGTGGTCGCTCAGCCCCGACCTCGAGTTACCGGCCGACTCGCTGCAGTTGTTCTATGGGCCAACACGTATGACGCTGGCGCAGCGGCGGGCGGCCACGACGACGAGAGCGGCGAGGGAGCTTGTGAAGGGCGGCCTGAGTGTCCGCGAGGCCGGCCAGGTGCTCGGGCTGTCGTTTCAACGGGTCTCGCAACTCACGGCGGGCCGGTCCTGATCGAGCGTCCGTCCCGTTGTTGTGACGGCGAAATTTCTTGAAATTGCCTCTTGTCAGGGTCGCGGGTGGGTCCTATAGTCGAACACATGTTCGGACGTGTCGACTTCGTGGTTGAGGAGCTGCGTGACATCGCGGCCACGATCGACCCGACGTTGTTGATGGGTGCCGACGCCGCGTCGTTGTTACGCAAGATGGCCGAGGCGGAACGGTTGTGTGGCGCGGTGCGCCTGGTCGTGGCGAAACGGGTCGATGAGACGGGCGCGTGGGCTGGTGGCGGGCATCGCAACGCGGCGGAGTGGATGGCGGGCGAGACGGGCGGGTCGGTCCGCGACGCGATCGATGATCTGCAGACGTCGTGGAACCTGGGTGACCAGCCGACGTTGGATGAGGCGTTGCGCAACGGCGACCTGTCTACCGACAAGGCCTCCGCGGTGTCGGACGCGTCGAAGAAGAATCCCGATGCGGAAGACGAGTTGGTCAAGAAGGCGAAGAAGGCGCCGTTGTCGTCGGTGCGCGACGAATGCAGCAAAACCAAGGCCCGGGCCGAGGATCCCGACCAGCGGGCCGAGCGGTGCCGCAAAGCGCGGCGCGCCTTTTTTGGGCCCGAACGCGACGGCATGATCTCGCTCACCGCGCTCGGCCCGGTCGCGGCGATAGCGCATCTGAAGGCGGCGTTGGAG
>JACCXE010000055.1 GCA_013697265.1 Actinomycetota bacterium
TTCCCAAGACGATCGTTCGCTCCGCTGCTCGCGATCATGGGCATCCGAATCGCAAGAGTGCGGGTACCCTCGATGTCATGGCTGACAAGGTCTGGACGGCTGAAGAGCTCGAGCGGATGACGCCGGCGGAGCAAGACGCGATCTTTGAGTCGAGCATCGATCGGGATCTGAAGAAGACGCCTGCTGCGTTTCTCGACAAGGTCCGCAGCCGCGCTCAGGCACGAATCACAGAGGCCGAGACGCACAAGCGGTGAGCGACGCGCGGCGGACGGTCCGCGCGACCACAAGCTTCTTCGAAGACCTCGACAGACAGTTCCCCGCCGAGCGCGGACCCAACGGCGAACCCTCAGCGCATGACTTCCAGGTGTTCGATCTGATACGGATCGTCGATCAGTTCGCGGAGGGCTTCGACGAACTACCTGAATTGTTCACGGGCCGTCCCGACTATCGAATCCTCATCTCGGCCGGAATGCTCGTCCCGCGGCTATCGGTGATCGGCCAACTGGCGCGTGACGGTGCGATCGAACTCGTACAGCTCGACGTCGACCTGGACCCCGGCTTCTAGCCGACGCGTCCTGGCGGGGCAAGGAGGTCCGTCGTCGCCTGGCCCGTCCCGGGGCCGACCTCCACGATCTCCGGCTCGGTCGGCAGCAGGTGAAAGAGCTCGTCGAACAGCGCGACAGGATACGAGGGCCGCGCCTCGCCATAGATCTCAGCGGCTTCATTAAACGACAGCCTGATTTCGTCTGGGCGGCCCACGGATGACTTCCTGCCCGAGCTCGCATGCCGCGTCCCCGACGTGGCTCAACGCCGCGCACGAGCACATGGGATACAAGATGGATCACCCGTGTATAGGCGGTCTGGGGAGTTACTGAACGATGGCTTCAGCCGTGCGTCGAAGGATCTCGTCAACTGTCTCAGTCGGAGTCTGACCGACGTATCGAGCCACAGCCCAAGATCCCGACGCGTTGCCGCGACGTGCTGATCATTGATCGCCGGCGTGAACCCGCCTCGATACGCGACCTTGCCGAGAGTCCGCTGGCGCTCAGCGTCTCGCTCTTCGACAACCGCGACCCGCGGGCGGAGAACCACAAGGTGCTTTGTCCACGAACTCACACGGTCGAGCCAGCGCTCGACGTCGGGACCGTAGATGTTGTCTTGCACCACCGTCGTGAAACCCGCGACGGCGTACTCCGCTGCCACCTGAGACGAGAGGCGGTACCGAAGATCCAACAGGCGACGTGCCTCGTTCTCGTCGCCTCCACCGACGTGTTCCCATCCGCGCACGGCCCACCGGTAGAACTGCCCGCCGCGCACATGGACACCGCGCGCAAAACGCCGAGCAAGCAGATCGGCGACCGTCGACTTTCCCGACGCCTGAGCTCCCGTCACCAACCAGATAGCAGACACCCGAACAGCATGGGCTGCGGCTGGGCGAACGGTAAACGAATAGCCCGCGCCCGGCGTTGAGGGACGCGTACGAGTTGCACCGAGGTGGCTCACGATTGCGCCCGAACGGCGACTCCGCGCGCCCTTAGCGCGCCGCCGACCGCTTCGAACACCTGGTCCTCGCTCAACACTGCTTCCGGCCGCGTTGGCTGACAGCGCGATCGAGCGCCCTTGCGATGTCTCCGTCCAGGTAGACCAACACGGGGTCAACTGGTTGCATGAGATCTCGTACAGCCCGGATATGTGCGTGCAAGGCTGCCTCGTCAGCTTTCGCCCAATCGAGATCCTCGGCGAGGTCCATCGGCGACCAGCCCAGAAGCACGACGCCATCGTGTTGCCCGGCGTTGCCGACAAGCGCCGCGTAAGCGGCCTCGAGCATGTGCGGCGGCGGATGCCCGATCGCTGCTTCCCGGTCAGCGTTGTGTCGGCGGAAGCGGTCGGCGACATCTGCGAACTCGGTCCTCGTGAAGATCGCGGGCTGCGACAGCTCGTCCTCCCGAAGAACATCCACGTCGGGGATCGCCGCCGCGAGTCGCCGGCATAGCGTCGACTGGCCGACGCCAGCGCACGCACCGTGGATCGTGATGATCCGTCCCGCCGGGTCAGCTCTCCCTACCGGAACCGTGGCGGTCGCGTCGGCGGTTCCTGAGCGCCGACTCTCATCGGTAGCTGCTCGCCTGCAGTTCGTACAGCTCGGCGTACAGCCCGCCATTCGACATCAGCTCGTGGTGCGAGCCCGCCTCCACGATCCGGCCGCCGTCGACGACGACGATCACGTCGGCCATGCGGACCGTCGAGAACCGGTGCGAGACGACGACGGTCACACCGCCGACGCCGGCCGCCGTACGGCGGGTCGCCGCCGCATACCGCTCGAACAGGGCATGCTCGGTCTCGGCATCGAGGGCTGACGTCGGTTCGTCCAGCACCAACACGAGTGGTGCGGTTCGCATCATCGCCCGGCCGAGCGCGACCTTCTGCCATTGGCCGCCGGAGAGTTCGACGCCCCCGTCGAAGGTCACGCCCAACTGGGTCTCGAGGCCCGCCGTCCACGAGCCGGGAAGCTCGCCGCCGCCCGCCCTTTGCAAGGCGTCGGCCACGGCCGACGAGTCGTCGATGTCGGTGAGCGCGCCTACGCCGACGGCCTCGCGCGCCAGCAATTCGAATTTGGCGAAGTCCTGGAAGCCGGCCGAGCACACCGATCGCCACTCCTCCGGGGAGATGCGGCTGAGGGGGATGCCGTCGACCAGCACTCGGCCGGCCGTTGGCTCGTAGAACCGGGCTAGGAGCTTCACCAGCGTGGATTTCCCGGCGCCGTTGTCGCCGACGACGGCGACGACCGATCCGGCGGGGATGCGCAGGTTGACGTCGGCGAGCACGGGCTCCGTCGTGCCCGGGTAGGTGAAGTGCACCCCTTCGAACTCGATGCCGTCGGCGATGGTGGCGGGGGCCGGTCGATCGCCGGCCAGCCGCGCCTGCGACGCCGCCGCGTAGTCGATAAGCCAGAGGTAGCGACGGGCGGTGTCGAGCGTCTGCACGAACCATTGGAAGGCGCCAACGGTGGTGCCGACCTGCACGTTGACCTGGGCGCCGAGGGTGAACGCGAGCACGACGTCGCCCGGAGCCAGTTCCCCACGAAGGGCGCGGTCGACCACGAGCCACAGCGCGGCAGCGAACCCGAGGCCGAACACGACCGATCCCCCGAAGGCCAGCGCCGTGGCCTTGGCGAAGGCACCGACCATCAATCGACGGTTCTCCTCGGTGAGGTCGGCCCGCCGGCGGAAGAACTCGTCGCCGAGACCGAAGATCCGGATTTCCTTGGCGGGTCCTGGTGTCGTCCCGAGTTCGAAGTAGTTGGCGACTCGACGGCGCTTCTCGGCTGCGAGGTTGTCGGCGTCGCGTCGGAGGGTCTCGGAGCGCTGCTCGGCGAAGAAGCCGGGAATCCCCGAGAGAGGGAGCAGCAGCAGCGCCGGGTGGATCGACGCCAGCAGCCCGAGGGTACCGACGGCCTGGACGGCGACGCCCAGGGTCTGGGAGATGGCGCCGATGCCGTAGGCGAGGCGCTGCCGCTGTTCGCGCAGCAGGGTGATCTCGTTCAGGTAGTCGGGCCGTTCGTGGTGCTCGAGCCCGGCCACGCCTGCGGTCATCGTCATGAGCCGTTGGTCGAGCAGGAAGCCCGTGGCCTCGGCCAAGCGCACCTGCACCATCGCACCCAACACCGAGGATAAGGAGATGCAGCCGCCGAGCACGGCGATGGCAGCTGCGGCGCCGACCCCACGTCCGAGATCTCGGCCGGCGCCGGCGTCGATGAGGATCTTCAGCGCATAAGCGAAGCCCAGCGTGGCCACCGACTGGGCCACCGCACTGCCGAAATAGAGGACCGCGTGGCGGGGCGAGGCTCGGAAGGCGGTGCCCACCATCAGCCGCAACGACCGCCACCGCCGGATCCATGCGCCTTGCGTGTCGGGCTCTTCGCTCATGGGGCCACCGTGTCGTCGTCGCCAGTCGGGTCTTCGCCGCCCGCCGTGTCGTCCTCGGAGAAACGGGATGCCTGGAGCCGGAACATCGTGGCGTAGCGACCTCCGGCAGCCACCAGCCGGTCATGCGTGCCGTCCTCCACGACGCGCCCGTGCTCGAGCACGACGATGCGATCGGCGCGCCGGACCGTCGAGAATCGGTGGCTGATGATGATCGAGGTAAGCCCCGCCGTCAGGTCGAGGAAGCGGTCATAGACGGCAGCCTCCGAACGCACGTCGAGGTTGGCCGTCGGCTCGTCGAGCACGAGCACCCTCGCGCCGCCCTCCACGGCCATGAGCGCCCGGGCCAGCGCGATCCGTTGCCACTGCCCGCCCGACAGCTCGGCCCCGTCGCTCAGCTCGCGCGACAACGTGGTGTCCCAACCTGCGGGCAGCGTCTCGATGACCGAGGTGGCGCCGGCGCGACGAGCCGACCGGTCGAGCCGCTCCTGGTCCTCGAGCAGGTGCAACGCGCCCAGCCCGATGTTCTCCCGGGCCGGCAGGTGGTAGCGGACGAAGTCCTGAAAGATGGCCGCGACCCGGCGCTGCCAGACTGCGGGCTCGAGGTCGCGCAGGTCGATCCCGTCGACGGTGATCCTTCCCTCCAGCGGGTCGTACAGCCTGGCCAGCAGCTTCACCAACGTCGTCTTCCCGGCGCCGTTGACCCCGACGATGGCCAACGACTCCCCCGCCCTGATCTCCAGGTCGAGGTCGCGGTAGATGTCGACGTCCGCCCGGGGATAGGCGAAGCGCACTCCCTCGAACCGGATGCACTGACGCGGCAGCCCGTCGGCGTCACGCGGCGCAGCCGGCACCGGCAGTTCCGTCTTGGCGATGGTCTCCGGCAGGCCGACCGCCGCCGGGATGGCGGCCGAACCCTGGGCGAGCATCAGGTCTTCCTGTCCGAGGGCCCCGAACTGGGGCACGCCGTTCATCGCCTGGGCCAGCGTCGCCACCAGGCCCGGCCCGATCTCGCCCCTGGCGGCCAATCTCGCGAGATAAGCGAAGGCCGAAAACTTCACGACCGTCTGCACCCCGACGGCAGCGATTACCTGGCTGCGCCCACCCGCACGGCTCCGCCAGATGTCGGCCATGGCGCCGGTCCACGCTTCGGTGAAGCGACCGAGCACCCACCGATCGAGACCGAACACTCGCACTTCCTTGGCCGCATCGGCCCTAAGCGCGAGCTCGCGGTAGTAGTCGCTACGACGCAACGCCGGCACCGCCCCGAACACGGCATCGAGCACCGAACGGAAGACCCGGCGACTGACCCGTCCGATCCCGATGTATGCCACCGCCAGAAGCAGGCCCACCCACCACTTCCACGTCGCCAGCAAGACGGCGGCGCCGGTCGCGCCGAGATACCGCGACGCCAGGGTGAAGAAGCTGATGATGGCGACCGCCGGACCGACCTGCCCGGTGGCGATCGCCCGGGCCTGCGACATCTGGTCGTTGACCTCCGGATCCTCCAGATGGGCGATGCCGACGGGGCCGAGCGAAGCCGCCATGATCCGGTTCCGCACCGCTTGTTCGAGCCGATAGCCCAAGTCGACGGTGGCGAGCTGGCGGAGCGGCCCGAGGGCCTGTTGCAGGATGAACAGCGCACCGGCGACGGCGAGCCAGCGGTACGCGCTCGACGATTCACCCTCGCCGGCGACGGTGGCGAACACTGCGGCCACCACGTGACCGGTGGCCACGTAGAACACCGTCGGCACCACCGCCCCGGCGATCGTGATCAAACAAGCGGTGATGAATGACAGCGGGCCGGACTGCGCGGCGAGCACCACAAGGGCGCGAGGCCCCGTGCCGCGCGCCCACCAAGCGGCCAGCGGAGTCGACTTCGATCCAGGTTTCCGAGCTATGGACGGAGTCTGTCGAAAACGCCCACGTCCCGCTCCGAATTGTCTCGGGATCCACATCGACACGACCAGTTCTGATCTGTCGGTGCCAGGAACGGTGCGCATCGAAGCTCCATCCTCAGGACAATCGGTGCGCGCGATATGTGCTGACACCTCGCCAAGAACCGTCGATCTGTAACGGGCACGCGTGAGGGTTCGGACGTCCCCACCCGGTCGCCAAGGGAGTGACGCCGCTCCAGTAGCCATTCGTGTACTTCCGGTCGAGCCAGGTGGATCGCAGCCCGAACGCGCGACGTCTGCCGTCCAGGTGTCGTCGTGGCGCCCCCCCCATGC
>JACCXE010000066.1 GCA_013697265.1 Actinomycetota bacterium
AGTTCTCCCACCCGCGCCAATAGGTGCCGCCCATTGAGTCCAGCAACACGACGGGGGCCGGCTCGGCTTTGCCCGTTTGCAACAGCGTGAACAACTCGAACGTCTCGTCGAGCGTCCCGAACCCGCCTGGTAGGCAGACGTATCCGTCACTCTCCTTGATGAGTGCGAGCTTGCGCGTGAAGAAATATTTCATCTCTACGAGCTTCGGGTCTTTCGCGATGAAGGCATTCGCGCCCTGTTCAAATGGCAGTCGAATGTTCACGCCGAATGCGTTGTGGCTGCCGGCTCCTTCGAGACCCGCGGCCATGATGCCGGGCCCGGCGCCGGTGACGACCATCCACCCGTTGTCCGACAGCTCGCGGGCCATCTCGCGGGCTTGGGCGTAAAGCGGATCGTCAGTGCGAGTCCGGGCTGAGCCGAACATCGTGACCTTCTTACGGTCGCGGTACGGAGCAAAGGCCCGGAACGCGGCCCGCATCTCGCGCAGCGCCGTGGCCGTGATCTTGAGGTCCAGCCGCGAGGCGTTGTCCGTCGCCATACGCAGTGCGGTGTTCACGATGTCGGCCATCACGTCGCGATTGGCCGTGGTGCCCATCTCGTCGAGCAGGTCGCTGACGCGGCCGTCCAGTTCAGCCTTGTTCAGCCCCCACCATTCCTCCGGCAGTTTTGCTTCGATGTTGCGGATGTTTTCGCGCAGGCACTCGGTGCAGTAGCGCAGAACCCGGCCTCGTTCGGTTTCCATCGACCACCCCAGGGGGACGGAATCTTCCTCGCACTCGGCTTGCTGCCCGCAGCGCCCACAGGCGACGGTGACGGCCATGCGGTTACGCGGTGGCGAGGCGGCCGTAGAGCGTGGTGCGCTGCACGAGGCGACGGGTGCCGCTGTCGATCGCGTTGGCGTGCCCGACGATCTCGCCGAAGCCGGTCTCGTCCATCATCTGGCCGTGGCTGGCGCCCGCGGCGCGGCTGATGTTCTCGTCCATCAGGGTGCCGCCGAGGTCGTTGGCGCCAGCGGCCAGCAACTGACCGGCGCCGGGTGCGCCGAGCTTGACCCACGACACCTGAATGTTGTCGATGCAGCCGGCGTAGACGATGCGGGCGACGGCGTGCATGAGCAGTGACTCGCGGAACGTCGGGCCCTGACGGCTCTTGCCCTGCAAATACATAGGAGCGGCCATATGAACGTAGGGGAGGGGCACGAACTCGGTGAAGCCACCGGTTTCGTGCTGAAGCGCACGCGTGCGCAACATGTGGCGGGCCCAGTGCTTGGGGTGTTCGATGCTGCCGAACATGATCGTGATGTTCGATCGCAGCCCGACCTTGTGCGCGGTGCGATGCACCTCGAGCCATTCCTCGGTGTTCACTTTGTCCGCGCACAACACGGCCCGCACCTCGTCGTCGAGGATCTCGGCCGCGGTGCCCGGCAGTGTCTTGAGACCGGCCGCCATCAGTCGCTTGAGGTAGTGCTCGAGGCTCACCTCAGACCGGCGGGCGCCTTCGCTTACCTCAAGCGCAGTGAACCCGTGGATATGGATGGTGGATGACGCGGCGCGCACCGCATCGATCACGTGGAGGTAGTAGTCGCCGTCGAAGTCGGGATGGATCCCGCCCTGAAGACATACCTCGGTCGCGCCGAGTGCTTCGGCTTCGGCCACGCGCGACGTAATCTCGTCGAGCTCAAGGAGGTAGGGCGCGCCGCGCAGGTTCAGCGATAGCGGACCCTTGCTGAACGCGCAGAACTTGCACTTGAACGTGCAGACGTTCGTGTAGTTGATGTTGCGGTTCGACACCCACGTCACCTCGTCGCCCACGATCCGCTCGCGCAGTTCGTTGGCTACGGCGGCGACAGCGGCGACATCGGTGCCACGCGCGCCGAACAGCGTGACAATCTCTTCCTCACCGACTTCTTGCCCCTCGAGCACCCCGGCGAGGACTTCGGCGATCGCACCGCTGGCCTGCGACGGCGCGGGCAGGAGGATAGGCGGAGCCGCGTCGCCACCCGAACACCACGGGTCGAGGTCGCGGCCTAATCCGAACGCGTCGCTGCGGCGCATCACCGCGGTGCGCATCTCAGGTGCGATCCATCGTTCCCGGTCGTTCACGAACTCGGGATAGGCGGTGAGCCGGGGCGCGAGGCGCAGGCCCCGCGTCTCGGTTTCGCGTTGCAACGCGTCGAGGGCGGGCCATGGGCGTTCCGGGTTGACGTGATCAAGGGTGACGGGCGATACGCCGCCCCAGTCGTCGATGCCGGCGTCGAGCAGCGGGCCGAAGTCGTCGCTCAAGTTCGGCGGTGCCTGCAGGTGCACGTCGGGCGGGAGGATGAGGCGGGCCACGGCGATGCTCCACAGAAACTCTTCCTCGGGGCACGGCTCGGCGTTGTGCATGGCCGTGTCGTCTTTCGGCAAAAAGTTCTGCACGATCACTTCTTGTACGTGGCCGTGACGGGCGTGCGACGCGGCGACCGCTTCGAGGGCGGCGATGCGGTCGGCCCGGTCCTCGCCGATGCCGACGAGGATGCCGGTGGTGAACGGGATCTGGGCTCGGCCCGCCGCTTCGAGCGTGGCGAGGCGACGCTCGGGCGTCTTGTCGGGGGCGCCGCGGTGACAGGGCAGATCGGCGCGGAGCGTCTCGATCATCATCCCTTGGCTGGCCGAGACGGCCCGGAGGCGCACCAATTCTTCTTCGGTGAGCGCACCCGCGTTCGCGTGAGGGAGCAGACCGGTTTCGTCCCGGACCGCAGCGCACGCGGCTACGAGGTAGTCGACGGTGGATGCGTAGCCGAGGGCGTCGAGCCAATCGCGGGCGGCCGGGTAGCGCTCTTCCGGCGCCTCGCCCAGCGTAAACAGCGCCTCGTGGCAGCCCGCTGCAACGCCGCGCCGGGCGACCGCCAGCACCTCGTCGATCGACAGGTACGCGCTGTCCAGTCGGGCGGGAGCGGTGGCAAAGGTGCAATAGCCGCACCTGTCCCGACACAAGCGCGTCAACGGAATGAACACCTTGGGCGAATAGGTGATGGTGGTACCGAACGCCGCGCTGCGGATGCCGCGCGCACGCGCCATGAGTTCGTCCAGCCCTAGCCCCTGTAGATCCGCCACGTTGGTGACCTTAGGCCTTGAGCTTCGGCCCCAGCGTCGAGAGCAGCTTCTCGTGGGCGTCCGCAAATGCGGCCACCCCTTGGCGCTCGAGCACGGTGGCGACATCGTCCATGTCGACACCAACCGCCGCAACCTGCGAAAGCATTCCGCGGGCGGCGTCGATGTCGGCATCGACGGTGCGGGCCACTTCGCCGTTTTCGTCGAGGGCCTCGAGCGTCGGCAACGGCAACGTGTTGACGGTGTCGGGCCCCATAAGGCTCTCCACGTAAAGCAGTTCCGGGTAATCGGGGTTCTTCGTCGACGTGGACGCCCACAGCGGCCGCTGCCACGGCGCGGGGGCGTCGGCGGCCACGAAGCGGCGGAAGTTGTCGTATGCCACCTGGGCCTGAGCTACCGCCGTCTTGCCTCGCAGGGCCAAGGCCTCCGGAGTGTCGATCGCATCGAGGCGCTTGTCGACTTCGGTGTCGACCCGGCTGACGAAGAACGAGCCCACGCTGTGCGGCGCCGCCAAGCCGGCGTCCCGGGCCCTGGTCAGGCCGCGCTTCCACGCGCCGAGCACCTCGTCGTAACGCTCGAGGCTGAAGATGAGGGTGACGTTCACGTTCACGCCGTTGGCGAGTAGCTCTTCGATCACCGGCACACCCGCAGCGGTAGCGGGCACCTTGATCATCACGTTGGG
>JACCXE010000085.1 GCA_013697265.1 Actinomycetota bacterium
CTCGAAGATGGCCAGGCCGACGTGGCCTGGCCGTGCAACGCCGAGAACAAGTACATCGTGCACTTCCCCGAGTCGCGCCAGATCTGGTCGTTCGGGTCGGGCTATGGCGGCAACGCGCTGCTGGGTAAGAAGTGCTTCGCGCTGCGTATCGCGTCGGTAATGGCCCGAGACGAGGGCTGGCTGGCCGAGCACATGCTCATCCTGAAGCTCACCAACCCCGAAGGTGCCGTGAAGTACGTAAGCGCGGCGTTCCCGTCCGCGTGCGGCAAGACCAACCTGGCGATGCTCGTGCCGTCACTGCCGGGCTGGACTGTCGAGACGGTCGGCGACGACATCTGCTGGATGAAGTTCGGCCCCGACGGGCAGCTCTACGCGATCAACCCCGAGGCCGGCTTCTTCGGCGTGGCGCCGGGCACCGGCCCCGACACGAACCCGAACGCGTTGCACACGCTCGACGCGAACTCGATCTTTACGAACACGGCGGCCACCGCCGACGGCGACATCTGGTGGGAAGGCCTCACCGGCGAACCGCCGGCTGGTCTCACCGACTGGCACGGCAATCCGTGGACGCCCGGGTCCGACACCAAGGCCGCGCACCCGAACTCGCGCTTCACCGCGCCGGCGTCGCAGTGTCCCGCCATCGCAGAGGAGTGGGAAGACCCCAAGGGGGTGCCGATCTCGGCCGTGCTCTTCGGCGGGCGCCGCGCCACGGTCGTACCGTTGGTGCACGAGGCGTTCTCGTGGAACCACGGCGTGTTCCTCGGCTCGATAATGGCCAGCGAAACCACCGCGGCCCAGGCCGGCGCGGTCGGCAACCTGCGCCGCGACCCCTTCGCCATGCTGCCGTTCTGTGGCTACAACATGGCCGACTACTTCGCGCACTGGTTGAAGATCGGCGAGTCCACCGACGCGTCGAAGCTGCCCAAGATCTTTTACGTCAACTGGTTCCGTCGTTCCGACGACGGCCGCTTCCTGTGGCCCGGCTTCGGCGAGAACAGCCGCGTGCTGGCCTGGGTGTTCGACCGCGTCAGCGGCGGCGGCGATGCCGTCGAAAGCCCGATCGGCTTCGTGCCCGCACCGGGCGCGATCGAGGTCGGCGGCCTCGACATCACCGACGCCGACATGGCCGAGCTCCTGAAGGTCGACCCCGAAGAGTGGCGGGCCGAGGTACCTTCGATCGAGGCGCACTACGCCGAATTTGGCGATCGCGTCCCCGACGCGCTGCAAGACGAGCTCGCTGGTCTCGAAAAGCGTTTGTCGGACTAACTTCTCCGTCATGGCTGTCAGCGCATTCGTTCTAATCCAAACCGAAGTCGGCAAGGCGGCGTCTGTCGCCGAGCAAGTAGGCGCCATCGATGGCGTCGTGTCGGCTGAAGATGTCACCGGGCCCTACGACGTAATCGTGCGCGCCGAAGCGGGCTCGATGGACGAACTCGGTAAGATGGTGGTGAGCAAGGTGCAGCTGATCGACGGCATCACCCGCACGCTCACCTGTCCCGTCGTCAACCTTTAGGCCGGTCGCCGCGCGACGCGGCTGTGCGAACGTAGGCGCATGGAAACCCTGTCCATCAACGGCCTCGACCTGCAGATCGTCGACGAGGGCAACAGTGAGGTACCCCTGTTTCTCGTGCATGGCTACACCGGCGGCGCGTCGGACTGGGACGACGTAGCGCCCGCGCTGGCACAGTCGCGCCGTGTCATTCGCTACTCGCACCGTGGTCACGCGCAGTCGACAAACACCGGCGACCCGAAGACCTACACATTCGACGCGTTGGTGAACGACCTCGGCGCCGTCGTCGACCACTTCGGCTTCGACCAGATCGACCTGCTCGGACACTCGATGGGCGGCGTGGTCGCGATGCGCTACGTGCTCGACCATCCCGCGAAGGCGCGCTCGCTCGTGTTGATGGACACCGGCGCCGCACCGGCCGGTTCGCTGCCCATCGACCTGATCGACGGACTCGCCGAACGTGGCCGCAACGAGGGCATGCAGATTGTCGTCGACGTGATGGCGCCCTTCATCGGCGCGTTGCAAGAGCGCCTGGCGCCCGAACGACGCGACGAATTGGCCCGTCGCTACGCCGCGAAGATGCCGTTCATGGACCCTGACGCGTTCGCCCAGTTCGCCCGCGAACTCAACGAGTACCCGTCGATGGTGGGCAAGCTGCACACGATCATGTGCCCCACGACCGTGATCGTCGGTGAGAACGACGCCGGCCTGCGCGAGGCGTCGGAGGTGATGGCCAAAGAGATCCCGGGTGCCGAACTCGTCGTGATCGCCGACGCCGGCCACAGCCCGCAAGAAGACCACCCCGACGAATGGCTCCGCGTCGTCGAGCACCACTTATCGCGCGTCTGAGTGGGGCGAGCTAACGCGCGGTGCCGACCAAAACGGCTCGGATGCCCAAGCCCATGATGAACAGGCCGAACAGGCCGTACCAGAGGTACACCTTCTGGAGCTGCTGGCGGTAGGAGTAGGACATGCCGATCACGATGATTGCGATGAACCCATAGAACATGTGGAACTGCGGCGGATCTATGCGCTGGCCGCTCACCATGGCCACGCCGAGGCCGACCTGGATGAACATCGCCACCTGTGCCGCGGCGGTGAACCACCACAACGCTCGGGTACGTAGCTGCGGGTAACGGTGGGCGCCGAGCGCCCACAGTCCCGCGAGGCCGTTGGAACCGATGGTCACCCACGCCCAGGCGACGTGGACGTCGCGCAGCGTCGTTGCGAGCAGCACTACCCCGAAGGAGAAGAGAACTACGAGTTCTCGATGTTGGCTTTGGCCATCTCGGCCATCGCCTGCGCTTCGGCCATCGCCTCGGCGGCAACGTCAACGAGGTCCTTGATCTCGTCGTCGGTGAACCCGGCGAGGTTGCGGAACTGGCGGGCCAAGTGAATCGGGCTGTCGTCGTCTTCGCCGCGGAAGCCGCCGAAGCTGAACAGCTTGTCGACCGTGCGCTGGAAGTCGAGGGCCTGCTTCTGGCGCTCAGGGTCGTTGGCGGTGATGCGGCGCAGCCAGTCCGAACCCATCTTCACGTGGGTTACTTCGTCGGCCAGCATCCAGTCTTCGCAGAAATACAAGACGGGGTCGTCGGTGCCGCTGCCGTATTCGCGCATCGTGTTGAACACGTCGATGGCGAGGCCTTCGAGCGCACGGTTCACGCCGGTGAGCCGCAGCACAGGGTCCGCGTTGCATGCCGCTTCGAACAACAACACCTGCTCGGCGTATTCGCCGATGTAGGTGCCCATGTGCTCACCGAGCTTGATGGAAATCTCGCAATGACGAGCTTCGTCCCAACACTGCCGGGCCATGTCGAGCTTCAATTCGAACGGCACCTCTTCCTTGGCGGTGCCGACCTCGAAGTCGTAACAAGTGCGGCCCGCGCCTTCGAGGGCCTGGATCTCGCCCACGAAGATGCCGTGCATGAGCTGCCGGGCGCCGTCGGGCGCATCGGGGTCTTTGGGCTGGAAGCCGCCTGCGCCTTTACGGTCGGTCGTACGGGGATCGAAGATGAGATCTTCAATGCGGATGCGCTCGAAACGCTCGTCGCGAGCCAGATCATCAACCGACAGCATCTTCTTCATGCAACAAGTCCCCCTTCGGACAAGATCACGTGCCGGCAGTGTACGCCGGGCACTGCCCGCTAAGTAGTACGGGGGTCGAAGGCGAAGGCGACGAGTTCGCCGAACAGCGCGTCGGGGTCCGGCACTTTGGCGTTCTTCTTCTCGAAATACGCCAGCAGGTTCCGGCAGTCGCGCTGCAAGAAGTCGAGCGCGTTCGAGTTGTACTGGGCAGCACGGGTCACGTCGGTCAGCTCGGCTGCTTGGGGCAGGTCGATCACGTACAGCGTCTCGCCCCACACCAACGTGTTGTAGGGCGACAGGTCGCCGTGGACCACGCCGGCACCGGCGAGACCCCACAAGATGGCGATGGCCTGGTCGCGTAAGTGCTCGAGCAAATCGCGCGGACCGCGCCAGTCGGCCAGTCGCGGCGCGGCACCGTCGTCGTCGCCGAGGTATTCGAGCATCAGCTCGGTGCCGCTGAGCTGCACGGGATACGGCACGGGCAGCCCGGCGAGCCAGAGCTGGCTCAACGTTGCGAACTCCGCCTGCGCCCACACGCCGGCGCGGGCCTCGCCGCCGAAGTTGGTCTTCTTCTGGATGGCGCGGGCGACGCGACCGTCCTTGGGCTGCTTGCCCATGCGGTATTTCGCGTCGTTGCGGAAGCTGCGGTGGTCGGTGTCGCGATAGCGCTTGGCCGCGAGCAGGTTGCGGTCGTCGCCGAACGTCCGCTCGATGATCGCGACGTCGGCTTCTTTGCCCGACTTGAGATCGCCGAGGTCTTCGTCTCGGGCATCGCCGCTGGTGATCACCCAGTCCGGCACCGGGTCGGGGCCGTGGGTGGCACCTTCGTAGGTGGACCGGCCGGGGTCGGGAACGTCGTCGTCCCACTTCGTTTTGGGACGGCGGACGAGGTAGGTGAAATCTTCGGTGTTCTTGCGGAAAGCGACGACATCGGGTGCCGCTTCGTGATGCTGACGAGCCAAGGGAGGCGTCCTTTACTGAGGAGTCGAAGGGAAGCGGCTTAGGGCCGCTGCGCCTCGAGTCGTCAGGAGGTGGCCAGGACGAACGCGGGCGCGAAGTGATGCGAGATGGTCGTGACAATCCGGATCACAAGACGCTCCTTTCGTTCGACGGGTGCTACTCGGCTCGGGCCAGTGTGGCGGTTTAGGCCCACCAACGCAATCATTTACG
Organism: Actinomycetota bacterium; assembly: GCA_013697265.1. Classification (GTDB taxonomy): domain Bacteria; phylum Actinomycetota; class Acidimicrobiia; order Acidimicrobiales; family JACCXE01; genus JACCXE01. The sequence goes on from JACCXE010000085.1 coordinate 4,766, forward strand.
GCTCGGGATCACCGAAGTCGATGTCCATCCACACCTCTTCGGGCGCCAGATCCACCGGCGCGGCCAGGTCGATCTGTTCGATTTCGGGCACCACGACCCCGGGTGTAACCGCAGGTGGCGGCGGCGGTGGGAGTGGCTCGGGGGTCGCCGGTGGTTCGGGAGGTGGCGGCGGCAGGGGCGGATCCGGCGGCAGATCCAGCGGTGCTGGGGGCGGCGGTGGCGGATCCTGGGGCGGCGGCGGTGCTGGCGAAGGGTCTACGCGAACTGGTTGCGGCGCCGGGGTGGGCGGAACAACCGCAGACTCCTCGACCGCTAACGGAGCCTTTGGCTTGCGCTTGTAAGTGGGACGCTCCTGACGCCGGGCTTTGCCCGGTTTGGGCTGGGGCTCGTCAATGGCGATCGGCGCGAGGGCTGCCGCGCCGGCGAGCGGATCACCCGACGGACCGGACACGGGCTCGGTGCCAAACCAGTCGCCGGCGGCCACAAATGCCGGCTCGTTGTCAGCAATGAGGTAGGGCCCGTCTCTGCCGGGGACATTACGACCGACGAAGCGCCATCCGATGAGACCGAGCGCGGCGGCAGCGCTTACGCCCAGCGCGATCAACAGCAGCGTCGAGTTGTCACCGCCGCCCGACGTGGGTGCCGCGGTCGTGCGGGGCGTGCGGGTCGTGGTTGTTGGCTCAGTTGTCGAGGTCGTCGAGTCGATCGACGTCGTCGTGTCTCCGACGATCGTGGTGTCGACGAATCCGCCCACCGCTGTGGTCGTCGCGCCGCGTTGGCCCCGTCGCGTGGTCGTGGTGGTGCCGCGGCGCCGGGTCGTCGGAGTGGTGCGCGTTGGCCCCGGAATCACGTCGGTCGTCGACGATCGGGGCGGGGGGGTAGTGGTGCGCGGCGCAGTAGGCGGC
>JACCXE010000108.1 GCA_013697265.1 Actinomycetota bacterium
GCCGCCGTGGTTCTTCGCCTTCGGAACTCGTCTCGATGCCCTCGAGGGGGGTCAACACGTCGTGCACGACCTTGCGATCGGCGGGCGGCATCGGGTCGAGCCGCACGGCCGTGCCGCCGCTCGTGACTTGCTCTGCGACCTGCAGAGCGAACTTCTCGAGTGCAGCGCGGCGCTTGACCCGGTACTCGGCGACGTCGACGATGACCCATCCATCGCGCATACCCGTTTCGCGGAGCACCGCGGTACGCGTCAATTCCTGGATTGCCTGCAGCGTGGCGCCACGGGGGCCGACGAGAAGGCCCAAGTCCTGGCCGTCCACGGCGACTTCCACTGCAGAATCGTTCACCGAGCGAATGGCAACGCTCGCCTCGATAGCAAACGCATCGAGCAGTCCGTTCAGAAACGTGACAGCTACTTTGCCTTGTTCTTCTAACGCTTCGACCGACACTGGTCCTCGCTCTCCTCGACTTGATTCCCCGTCCGACCGACGTGGCCGGCTTTCTCCACCGCGACCGCGCCCACCGCGACCACGCCCGCCGCCGCGGCTTCGACCGCTATCGCCGCGGCTTTCTCGTTCGCTTTTATTCCGTTGGTCGGAACGGGGCTCGTCGCCAGCAGCAGCCACTTCGGCGATCGCCGAGATCACAACCGGGTCGCTGGCGCCGCTGGAGCGCGCGCCATTACCCGCGCTGACCTGCTCTTTTGCGGCCTCAGCCTCGTCGTCGTTGCGCTTCGCCCGGCCCCGCCGGCCGCCGTCTTTGGAACGTGGCGCCGTGGGACGAACCCGGGCTCGCACCCGCGCTTCGCCGCGGACGCGGCCGAACAGGCCAGCCTTCGGTTCGTCGAGAATCTCGAATTCGGCCTCGTCGAGGTCGACGCCGAGCTGGTCGAGGGCCAGTTCCTTGGCCTCGTCAATGGTTTTGCCAGTTATCTCAACCCATTCCATGGGTGGACTACCTCTTCTTCTTCGAACGCTTCCGGGACGCGTTGTTCTGACGTCCTGGCTGCGTTACGCGGCCGCTGGTGGGCTTCGGAAGCCCCCCGTTAGCGCCGCGAGATCCATTGGTTGGTTGCTTGGAGGCGCCGTTGCCGTTGCCCCGCGTGGTCTCGGCTTGCTCCCGGATACTGGCGAACAGGCCCTTGCGGGGCTCTTGTGGCTGATCGGCTGCCTTACTGCGCACCTCGCGCACCTCTTCGGCGTGAGCCCGAAGATGCGGGTCGAAGCGGTACATCAGGCCCTGCTGGGTGACCCGGAACAGGTTGCTGACCAGGAAATACAGCGTCACGGCGCCGGGCAGGCTGAGCGAGATCAGGCCCGAGAACAGGGGAGTAATGCGGTTCATCATCTGCATCTGCGGGTTGGCGTTGGCCTGCGAATTGCGCGAGGTCATCTGTCGCACTTGGTAGTACGACGTCAAGACCACCAGCACGATGAGCATGTAGAGCACGACGGCGCCACGCCCAGCGTTACTTGGGGTGGCGCCGAAGTCGACGCCGAAAGACTTCATCTTGCCGCCGCTTTCCTGCAGCGCCCGGTACAACGCCGAGTCGTGACTCAAGTACGACGGCGTGCCGACCCCGCCCTTGTGCTTGACGAGGCCGTTGATCACCCGGAACATCACAATCAGCACCGGGAACTGCGCCAACATAGGCAAACACCCTGATAACGGGTTGATTTTGTGTTCCTTGTAAAACGCCATCATTGCTTCGTTGGCGGCTTGGCGATCGCCCTTGTGCATCTCTTGGATGCGCTTCATCTCAGGCTGGAGCTTTTGCATGGCGAGCATGCTGCGGGTGCCCTTGAGCGTGATTGGAGCAAGCACAGCCATCACGGTGAGCGTGAGCATCGCGATGGCGAACAGGTAGTTCGGTATTAGGTCGTACCAAAAGGCCAGAACTCCGGCCAAAAGACTGAACAATTTCTTTCCTCGATTATTCGGGCACTGGATCCACGCCGAAGCCCCCGAATGGCTGGCAGCGTGCGAGACGGCGCATGGTGAGCCACGAGCCGCGCCCGGCGCCGTGGCGCTCGAGGGCTTCGATGGCGTACGCCGAACAACTCGGATGGAAGCGACAGCGCGGCAGTCGGTTGGCGCTGAGGCCCTGGTACAGCCGAATCACGGAGCGGAGGCTGCGGGCCGTATGGCTCATGTTTGAGCCTCGGTGGACAGATTTGCGAACGCGGAATGTAGGGCGTTCGTAAGTTCGGAAAACGGAGCGACGGCCGCGGCGCCGTCGGCGGAGATCAAATAGGAACCGCTGGTCAACGGCATATTCTCGCCGGCAACGGCCGCTCGCAGGCGGCGGCGGATCCGGTTGCGCACGACCGAGCCGCCCGCCTTCTTGCTGATCGCGTAACCAACCGCGGGCTGATCGCCGGGCGCGACGAGGTATCGCACGCGAAGAGGACCACTTCGTACGGTGCGGCCTTGTTTCGCTATGGCCGCAAACGTGCGCCGTCCCCGGAGCCGACCGACGGTCGTCACGGAGCTGGGTTGCCCGACGGGCGCTAAGCCGAGAGCTTCGCGCGGCCCTTGCGGCGCCGTGCGGAGAGAATGGCGCGACCGGCGCGGGTGGACATCCGGTGCCGGAAGCCGTGGCGTTTGGCGCGCTTTTGAGCGTTGGGTTGATAGGGGCGCTTCATCTGGAATCCTTGGGGTAAACGGGTTCGCTACTGCAGTAGCGGGCCGCGAAAGGGCGGGCGACTAGGCCCAGCCAAGGCGACGGTCCGAGAAGGCTACGCCGCCGCTTCGCCGCGCGCCAGCCACGGGGCGATTTGGCTGTGGATTTCTGCGTTTCCGCTGGTCAACAGGTTATTTTGTTCATTGTGTCCGCCTGTGGACAACAGTGCTACGGTCCCTTGCTTCACTTGTGGGCCCGGCACACGCCGACCCCTCCCAGATAGCCGATCGCAAGACTCGCCCTCCTTCCCCTAGGGCCGGCATGAGCACCCGGGGAGGTCGGTTTGAACGCTGCGATTCCTTTATCCACAGGTGTGGAGATAAGTGTGGAGAACTATGAGAACCGGGAGGCGGAACGGCAGGTGACAGACGCAGAACGGTTGTGGAAGTCGTGCGCAGACACGTTGCGAGGACAGCTGTCCGAAGCGACCTGGATGGCCTGGTTTGAGGAACTTGTCCCAATTGTCAGCGACGAGATTTCGCTGACTCTGGCGGCCCCGAGTTCGGTGGTGAAACAACGCCTAGAGGAGCGTTTCCAAAACGACTTGAACGCAGCGGTCACCGAAGCACAAGGTGCACCGGCCAAGGTGATCGTCGAGGTGCGCGTCGTAGACGCCAACACCGCGTCGGCTTTTGGCGTTGGCCCCACGCCGGGCATGCCAAGCGCGGCCCAGGGGGTCGGCCAGGCCGCCGATCTGTCGCTGCCCCCGCCACCGCCCCGCCACGGCGAACCGGCCCGCCTCGATCCTGAATTCACCTTCGACGCGTTCGTCATCGGCGAGTCCAACTCCTTCGCCCACGCCGCCGCCCGCGCCGTGGCCGAAAACCCGGGTCGGGCGTATAACCCGCTGTTCGTCTACGGCGAGTCTGGCCTCGGCAAAACCCACTTGCTGCACGCCATCGGCAACTATGTGCGCCAGAACTTCCCGCACCGCCATGTGCGCTACGTCACCACCGAGACGTTCATGAACGAATTCGTTGACGCCATCCGTACGAACACCACGATCGCCTTCAAGCGCCGGTACCGCGAGAGCGACGTGCTGCTCATAGACGACATTCAGTTCATCGAAAGCAAGGAGGGGCTCCAGGAAGAGTTCTTCCACACTTTCAACGACCTCACCGGCGCCCGCAAGCAGGTCGTGATCACCTCCGACCGTCCACCAAAAGACATTCCGACGCTAGAAGACCGCCTCCGTAGCCGGTTCGCGGCGGGTCTTCTCACCGACGTGCAACCGCCCCAGCTCGAAACCCGGCTCGCGATCTTGCGCCGCAAGGCCGAGAACGATCCGATGGAAATTCCGGCCGAAGTGCTCGAGTTGATTGCCACGCACGTAAAAGACAACATCCGAGAGCTCGAAGGTGCGCTGACCCGGGTGGTGGCCTACGCCAGCCTCAACCGCCAGCCCATCACCCTGGAACTGGCCGAACAGCTGCTCATCGACATCATCTCGGGCGACCAGCCCCGCCAGATCACACCCAAGGCGATCCTCGACGCCACAGCAGAGACGTTCGGTTTCAGCGTCGACGACCTCTGCGGACAGAGCCGGCGTCGCCCCCTGGTAATCGCACGTCAGGTCGGCATGTATGTGTTCCGCGACATCACCGACTTCTCGTACCCCGCAATCGCCAAGGAGTTTGGTGGTCGGGATCACACCACGGTCATCCACGCGGTGTCGAAAATCGAGGGTCTGATGAAGGAGCGGCGCCAGATCTACGATCAGGTCACCGCTCTCACGCAGAAGATTAAGAGCGGTGGATGACCCTGGGGACAGCTGTGCGTTGTTGGGGGCTTGTCCCCCAGCGTCCACGTCAGCGTCACACCCCTGTGTGATCCTGGGGACGACACGCCGTGATCATTTCCCCGACTGACCTGCGCAAACGTGGTGTTGTGCACAATCCACAGCACCTACTACTGCTACTGAATATGTACTTAACGAGTTAGTTAGAGGAACTACCTGTGAAGTTTCGTTGTGAACGCGACGTTTTGGTCGAGGCACTGACTTCGGCGAGCAGAGCTACATCGGGGCGGGAGCGTCTTCCCGTGCTGGCTGGTGCGCGCCTTGAGGTCTCGGGCGACGAACTACGAATCACCGCTACCGATCTGGATCTCACGATCGAAGTCGTCGCCACAGTGGCCGGCGTGGCCGATGGCGTCGCCGTCATTCCCGCCAAGCTCGCCGCAGACATCGTCCGCGCTCTCGAGCCAGGTGCGGTCACCATCGAGGCCGAC
>JACCXE010000118.1 GCA_013697265.1 Actinomycetota bacterium
GAACCATTCCGGGTGATTTGACCGGGTTCGGGCGGCGTCCCAGCGCGCAGTATGAGGCTGGTCATCGTACCCTCGGAGCGTTGTGGCCAAACGACCCAGCCCCGAGGTGCTTCGAGAACTCACTGCCTTCATCGAAGGGCTAGCCCGCGACCCGTCCCCACTGTTCGAACTGCCGGAGGACGAGCGAGTGCGGCTCGTCAATGCGGCCGGCGATCTTTTCAATCCCGACCATGAGGACCGCCGCCAGTACTTCCGGGCCCGCAAGCGGGCGGAGAAGAAGGCGCGCATCGCCCGAGATGAGGAGGTCAAAACCGAGACCGGAATACGGCGGCTGCGGGCCAGACCCGTCTACACAACGCCGAACGTGTTCCCGCCAGAGGACTTCGACCAAGTGAACGTCGAGGCCGGCGAGGTGTTCCGGGATCTTCGTGAGCCGCACCATTGCTACATATGCAAGAAGGAGTTCGTGGAGCTGCACCACTTCTACGACCAGATGTGTCCGGCGTGCGCAGCGCTGAACTTCGCCAAGCGCGCCGAGACGGCCGACCTGCGCGGCCGCGTGGCGTTGCTCACCGGCGGCCGGGTGAAGATCGGTTACCAAGCCGGCATCAAGCTGCTGCGGGCCGGCGCGTCGCTGATCGTCACGACGCGCTTTCCGCGCGACGCGGCGGCCCGCTACGCAGCCGAGGTCGACTTCGACGCATGGGGCGGAAGGCTCGAGATCTACGGGCTCGATCTGCGCCACACGCCCAGCGTCGAAGCGTTCGCCGACTACCTGCTCGACACGCGGGCCCGGCTCGACTTCGTCATCAACAACGCATGCCAAACCGTGCGCCGGCCGCCCGAGTTCTACGCCCACATGATCGAGAACGAGCGGGCGACCGCCCTGCCTGCCGATACCTCGGCATTGCTGCCGGCGCTGGCGCGCATGGATGTTGTGTTGGCCGACGCGCATCTGTTCCCCGAGGGCGTGCTCGATCAGGACCTGCAACAGGTCGACCTGCGGGAGCGCAACAGCTGGCGGTTGCAGCTGCATGAGGTGTCGAGCGTCGAGCTGCTCGAAACCCAACTCGTGAACGCCGTCGCGCCATTCGTATTGAACGCGCGCCTCAAGCCCCTGATGCTTCGCACGCCCGAGCGCGACAAGCACATCGTGAACGTGTCGGCGGTGGAAGGACAGTTCTACCGAAAGTTCAAAACGACCAAGCACCCGCACACGAACATGGCCAAGGCCGCGCTCAACATGATGACGCGCACTTCGGCCACGGATTACTTCGCCGACGGCATCCACATGAATAGCGTCGATACCGGCTGGGTGAGCGACGAGGACCCCGTGGCGATTGCGGAGCAGAAACGGGCCGAGCACCGCTTCCACCCGCCGCTCGACATCGTCGACGGCGCGGCGCGCATCTGCGACCCGATCATCTCCGGGTTCAACACCGGCCACCACATGCACGGCCAGTTCTTGAAGGACTACGCGCCTACGGATTGGTAGCTGCCGCGCCGATCGCGGATGGGCAGCACCCGCAGGGCTAGGCCGTTTCCGCGGCGGCGGCTTCGCGGTCTTGCGTTACTGCATCGAGCAGTTCGTATTCGATCTCGGTGTCGGTCCACGTCTCGAACTGGGTGAGGTTGATCTCGTCGAACTTCTTGCGCAGCCATCCGTCGTTGGCGTCGAGCAGGCCGAGCTTGGAAAGGTTCGGCACGATCTTGGAGAACAGCATTTGCTGGAACGGGTCGTCGGTCTTGCTCATGCCGGGCGGGCGCATCGCGGTGATGGCGACTTTGGGGTCGACACCCATGCGCTCCCACACTTCGCCGGCCACGAGACGGTCGCGCAGGCGCACCGCCGCTTCGAACGCGAACTCCTGACGCTCGGCCAATTCGGCCGCCGTCATGTCCGCGTACAGCTCTTTGAGCGACAGCACGCCGAAGGCCACGTGGCGGGCTTCGTCGCTCATGACGTAGCGAAGCAACTGCTTGAGCAGTGGTTCGGGCGTGATCGCCTGCACCAAACCGAACGCCGCGAGGGCGAGGCCCTCCACCATGATCTGCATGCCGAGATACGTGAAGTCCCACCGATGGTCGCTGATGATGTCGTCGAGCAACAGGCCGAGATGCGGATTCAGCGGGAAGTGTCCGTTGAGCTTTTCGTCGAGATACCGGGCGAACACTTCGACGTGGCGAGCCTCGTCCATCACCTGGGTGGCCGCGTAGTACTTGGCGTCGATCCACGGGA